>JAYRLX010000180.1:0-7688 GCA_041905125.1 Caulobacter sp.
GACCGGGTTGGTCAAGGACCGCCCTGCGGGCGGCCGCGTGGCGGCGACGCGAAGCGTCGTCCTTGAGCAACCCGGACAGCCCTGCGATCGTCTCGCCGTGAGATGTAAGGATGGCTCCTTCTCGGGGGAGAAGGGCTTTCACGCCTCCAAATACCCCTCATCCCGCGCTTCATGCGCGGGACCCATTTGTCCGCCGCACGTGCGGAGCAAGCTCACGCGCTCACGTTGAAGCTGAACCATGGGTCCCGCGAACAAGTCGCGGGATGACGGCTTTTGTTTCCGCCACCCCCGCTATGTCGGGTAGCCGCTTGACGCCCTTCTCGGAAAAGGCGAGCACATCGCAGGACGGGGGATAAGCGCTTGGACCTGCGGGGAAAGATCAAGGCTAGTCCAGGGGCGCGCTACGGCCTGGCGGTGCTGATCGCGGGCCTGTCTTTTCTTTTGAGGTTGGGCCTGGACGGCCTTTTCCCGCCCGGCTTTCCCTATGTGACCTTCTTTCCGGCCGTCGTGGTCTGCGCCTATTTCCTGGGGCTGAGGCCCGCGATCCTGTGCGCGACCCTCTGTGGCCTGGCGGCGTGGTACTTCTTCATTCCGCCGGCGCGGGGCTTCAATTTCGGCTTTCCGGTCCTGCTGACCCTGGTCTTCTATGTCTTCGTCGTGGCGGTCGATATCTTCTTCATCGACGGCATGCGTCAGGCATTGGACCAGCTGCGCGGCGAGCGCGAACGCTATCGCGAGCTGGCCGAGAGCCGCGACCTGCTCTATCGCGAACTGCATCACCGGGTGAGCAACAACCTGCAGGTCGCCGGCGCCCTGCTGCGCCTGCAAGGCCAGGGAGTCATGGACGCCGACGCGCGGCACGTCCTCGACCAGGCCGGGGCGCGGATCGAGGTGATCGCCCAGATCCAGCGCGAGCTGCACAACGCCGTGGGCGAGCCCGTGCCGTTCCGCGTCTTCGCCGAAGCCCTGCTGGCCAGCGCCGCCGCCGCCGCCGGCGCGCGGGTGACCCTGACGCTGGAGGGGGGCGACGAGCCGCTGCATCCCGACCAGGCCACGCCCGTGACCCTGGTCATGCTGGAAAGCTTCAACAACGCCCTGGAGCATGGCTTCGGCGAGGGCGGGGAAGGGCAGGTGCGGGTCAGCCTGGAGCAGACCGGCCTGACCCACCTGCTCAGCGTCTGCAACGACGGCGCGGCCCCGCCGCCGGGCTTCGATCCGGCGCGGTCCAAGAGCCTGGGCCTGCGCATCGTCCGGGCCATGGCCCAGCAACTGGGCGGTCGCTTCGAGATGGCCCGCGAGGACGGCTGGACCGTCTGCCGGCTCAGCTACGCGCCGCGGCGGGACCCGCTCTAGAGCGTCAGGCGATAGAAGCGGGTGTCGACGGCCATGCGCGGGAAGGCCGCCGGCAGGTCGTCGACCTCGACCTGGGCGAAGCCGTTCTTTTCGTAGAACCGGTGCGCGGCCAGGAAGCGGTCGGTGGTGCCAAGCCAGATCTGGCGCACGCCGTGGGCCCGCGCATGCTCCAGAGCCGTCGCCAGCAAGGCGCTGGCCGCTCCGGCCGGGCCGCGCCCCTCGGGACGGACGAACATCTTGCGCAGCGCGACCGCGCCGTCGCCGATGTCCTTCAAGGCGATCGTGCCGACCGCCAGGCCGTCCCGCTCGGCCAGCCAGAACTGCCCGACGCCGACCTGGTACCAGCCGGGGATGTCGGCCAGGTCCGGCTGGTCCTCGGCGGTGATCGAGACGCCGAATTCCTCGCGCTGGATCGGCAGGATCACGTCGATGACGGCCTGGGCGTCGCCGGGACGGTAGGCGCGGACGATCATGCCCGTTCTCCGGACTGAGCCGCGTCCTCCGGCGCCTCCTTCGGCGTCACGAAGCGGGCCAGCTTGGGCTTCAGCCACTTCTCGAAGTCGTCGATGATCTCATAGACCACCGGCACCAGCACCAGCGACAGCACGGTCGAGGTGATCAGGCCGCCGATCACGGCCACGGCCATGGGCTGGCGGAACTCCGAGCCCTTGCCGATGCCCAGCGCCGTGGGGAGCATGCCGGCCATCATCGCCAGGGTGGTCATGATGATCGGCCGGGCGCGCTCGCGGCAGGCGTCCAGGATCGCGGTGCGCTGGGGCACGCCCTGGCGTTCCTCCTCGATCACGTACTCGACCAGCAGGATCGAGTTCTTGGCCGCCAGGCCCATCAGCATCAGGAAGCCGATCATCGACGGGATCGACAGGCTCATGCCGAAGGCCAGCAGGCCGATGAACGCGCCGCCGATCGCCAGGGGCAGGGCCGACATGATGGTGATCGGCTTGAAGAAGCTGCCGAACAGCAGGGCCATCACCCCGAACACCAGGAAGACGGCCGAGCCCAGGGCGATGGCGAAGCCGCCGAACAGCTCGCCCATGGCTTCTTCCGTACCGGCGGTCGCCTTGGCGACGCCCTTTGGCGGGTTCTTCATCACGGGCAGGGCGTCGATGTCCTTGGTCGCCGTACCCAGCACCACGCCGGGGGCGAGGTCGGCCTCGACGGTCAGCTGGCGCTTGCGGGCGTAGCGCTCGATCTTGGCCGGACCCGCCTGGAAGGCGACCTCGGCCACGCTGTCCAGCCGGGTGAAGCCGCCGGACGCCGTCGGCACGCGCAGGGCCTTGATCTGCTCCAGGTCGCCGCGGGCGTCGTCGGGCAGGCGGACGCGGATCGGCAGGCGACGCTCGCCGTCGGTCAGCTTGGCGACGTTGGCGTCGATGTCGCCGACGGTGGCGACGCGAGCCACGGCGGCGATGTCGGCGGTCGAGACGCCCAGGCGCGCGGCCTCGTCCGGCAGCGGGCGGATGACGATCTCGGGGCCGCTGGGCGGGGTGGCTGGACGCGGGTCGGCGATGCTGGCCACGCCGCGCATCTGCCGCTCCAGCGTCAGGGCGGCGCGCTCCAGGGCGTCGCCGTCGTCGCTGGTCAGGATGGTCTGGACCTCGGCCGCGCCGTCGTCGCTGAGCAGGGTCAGGCGCACGTCGGGCAGGTCCAGCAGCTTGTCGCGCATCAGGGCGCGGATCTCGGTGACCCGCAGGTCGCGCTTGTCGTGCAGCACCACGGTGATGGTGCCGTCGCGCAGGTCCGAGCCGCCGCCGCCGCCGCCCGGGCCCATGCCCGCGATCTGCGAGCCGATCTGGGCGAAGACGTGGGCGGTCTCGGGGCGAGCCCCGAACAGCTTGGTGATCTGCGTCACCGCGCGGTCCATGTCGGCGGCCGTGGCCCCGGGCGGGCCCTGGACCTTCATGTAGTAGTAGTTGTTGTTGGCCGGCGGCTGGAAGCCGGTGGGCAGGCCGGCCGACAGCATCACCGAGCCGATGAAGATCGCCACGCCGATCAGGCAGCTGACGATCCGGTGGTCCAGCGCCCAGCCCAGGGCCTTGCGGTAGGGGCCCTCGAACGGCTTGCGCGGCTTGGCGTGGGCGACGGGCTTAAGGAAATAGGCGGCCAGCAGCGGCGTTAGCAGTCGGGCCACGACCAGCGAGAACAGCACCGCCACGGCGACCGTCAGGCCGAACTCGCGGAAGAACTGGCCGGGGATGCCGGGCATGAAGGCCACGGGCGCGAACACCGCCACGATGGTGAAGGTGGTGGCCACGACCGCCAAGCCGATCGAGTCCGCGCCGATGATGGCCGCCTCATAGGGACGCTGGCCGGCGGCGACGCGCTTTTCGATGTTCTCGATCTCGACGATGGCGTCGTCGACCAGGATGCCGATCACCAGGGTCAGGCCCAGCAGCGTCACGACGTTGAGCGAGAAGCCCATGATCGCCATGAAGATGAAGGTCGGCACCAGCGACATCGGCATGGCGATGGCCGTGATCAGGGTGGCTCGCCACTCGCGCAGGAACAGCAGCACCACGATCGCGGCCAGGATCATGCCCTCGACCAGGGTGCGGACCGTGGCGTCGAAGCTGGCGCGGGTGTCGTCGACGACCGAATAGATCTTGGTGAAGGTCACGCCCGGATGGGCCGCCTCCAGCTTCTTGATCGCGGCGTTGACCCGGTCCTCGACCTGGACGTCGCTGGACTCCTTGGTCTTGCTGACCTGGAAGGCCACGACGGGACGGCCGTCCAGCCGCGCGAACGAGCGGGGCTCGGCCGCGCCGTCGCCGACCTGGGCGACGTCGGTCAGCTTCACATAGCGGCCGCCGGCCACCGGGATGGTCAGGGCGCGCAGGTCCTCGGCGGTGTGGGCCGCGGCCAGCACGCGCACGGTCTGCTCGCGCGAGCCGACGATGGCGCGGCCGCCCGGGACGTCCTGGCTGAACTGGGCCAGGGCGTTGCTGAGCTGCGGGGCGGTGACGCCCGCGGCGGCCATGCGCTCGGGGTCCACGACGATGTTGATCTCGCGCTCGACGCCGCCGACGCGGGCCACCTGGGCCACGCCCTTCTCGCCCTGCAGGGCGCGGGCGATGGTGTCGTCGACGAACCATGACAGGTCGGTCATCGACATGTCCGGGGCCGAGACCGCGTAGGTGTTGATCGGCAGGGAGTCGAGCTCGATGCGCTGGACGATCGGCTCGTCGATCTCGCGCGGCATCTCGGTGCGGGTCTGGTCGACCTTGGAGCGGACGTCGTCGACGGCCTTCTGCAGGTCCATGCCCATCTCGAACTCGATCTGCGTGGTCGAGGCGCCCTGGACCACGGTCGAGCGGATGCTCTTGACGTTCGAGAGGCTGGCCACCGCGTCCTCGATCGGACGAGTGATCTGGGTCTCCATCTCGCCGGCGGCCGCGCCGCTCTGGGTGACGGTGACGACGACCATCGGGAACGAGATGTTCGGGAACTGCTTGATCGGCAGCATGAAGTAGCTGGCGATCCCGCCCAGCATCAGGGCGATGAACAGCACCGCGATCGGGATCGGGTTCTTGATCGCCCAGGCGGAGACGCGGAGTTGCGACGACATCAGCGGGCCGCCTTTTCGACCGGCTTCACCTTGTCGCCGTCCAGGGTGAAGGCCGAGCCGCCCAGCAGGACGCGCGTGCCGACGGCCGGGCCGTCCAGCAACTGCACCCAGCCGCTGGCGCGGGCGCCGGTCTTGACCGGGATCTGGCGGGCGCGGTTCTGGTCGTCGACCGCCATCAGCGAGGCCCCTTCGGCGTCGAGGCGCAGGGCCGCCTCGGGCACGGCGGCGACCTGGGCCCCCGAGGCGCCGAACACCGCGGTGGCGATGCCGCCGGCGCGCAGGGCGTCGTTCAGCGGCAGCTGCACGCGCACGCGGCCCAGGCGGGTGTTGGCGTCGATCAGCGGGCTGATGATGCGGACCTTGCCCGACACCGTCGTCCCGCCCGGAATGGTCACCTGCGCCGGCTGGCCGACGCGGACATTGGCCAGATCCGCCTCGTTGACCTCGGCGTTCAGCTCCACGAGGCCGTCGCGGGCGATGCGGAACCAGGGCGTGCTGCCGCCGGCCACGTCGCCCGGACGCACGGTCCGCTCCAGCACCCGGCCCGAGACCGGAGCGGTGATGGTCATGCGGCGGTCGCGGGTGCGCAGCTCTTCCAGGGCGGCGGCCTGGGCCTTGGCCGTGTAGCGGCGGCTCTCGATCTGCTCCTGGCTGAGGATCCCCTGGCCGTCGAGGCCGGTGACGCGCTTGGCCTCGGCCTCGGCCTGGGCGGCGACGGCCGCCTGCTGGGCGATCTGGGCGCGCAGCAGGGTGTTGTCCAGCTGGGCCAGCGGCTGGCCGGCCTTCACCCAGGCGCCTTCCTCGACGAAGACGTTGGCGACGCGATAGCCGGAGAGCTCGGAACCGACGGCGGCCTCCTCGCGCGGGATCAGCTGGCCCGAGGCCTTGAAGCCGCCGCCGAGCGCGCGGGTCTCGACCCGGGTCACCGAGACGGCGCGGGCCTGCTGGGCGCCGGCGGGCTTGGCGGTGTCGGTCTCGGCCTTCTTGCCGCAGGCGGACAGGCCTCCGCCGACGCCGACGAGGGCGGCGCTGACCAGGGCGGTGGCGATCAGGGAGCGGGTCGTCATCGGAGCGGGTCTCATTGCGCGGAAGGCTTCTGGGGAACGCTGGCGGGCGTCCAGCCGCCGCCGAGCGCCTTGTAGGTCTGGACGGCGCGTTGCAGCGCCTGGGTCTGGGCCCCGGTCAGGGCCGTGCGGGCCCCGCGCCAGGACTGCTCGGCCTGCAAGGCCGTGGTCAGGTCGGTCAGGCCGGCGGCGTAGCCCTTGCGGCTGGCCTCGTAGGCGACGGCGGCGCGACGCTCGCCGGCCGCCAACAGGGCCACGCGGCGCTGGTCGGCGTCGAGCTGAACCAGCGCGTTCTCGGCCTCGCCGAACGCCTGCTGGACGGTCTGCTCGTAGGTGATGGCGGCCTGCTCGACCCGGGCGCCCTGCGCCTTGATGTCGGAGAGGAGCTTGGGGATGTCCAGCACCGGGATCGACAGGTTCGCGCCCAGGGTCCAGGCCGAGCTGGTGGTCGAGGCCGTGGAGCCGGGCTGCAGGAAGCTGGGGCTGACCGACTTCGAGATCCCGAGGCCCGGCGTCAGGGTCAGGGTCGGAAAGAGCGCCAGCTCGTTGACGTTCAGGGTCGCCGAGGCCGACAGCAGCCTGGCGGCGGCCTCGCGCACGTCGGGGCGGCGCGCCAGCAGCTCGCCCGGCGCGGCGGCGGGGATCGGCGGCGTCTTGTCCAGCACGGGCGTGATCGGCAGGCTCGCCAGCGGATCGACGCCCTTGCCGACCAGGATCAGCAGGCTGCGCCGGGCGGCCTGCAGCTGGGCTTCCAGCTGGGCGACCTGGGCCTGGGCCTGGGCGAGGTCGGCGGCGGTGCGCTCGCCCTCGGAGGTGGCTGAAAGACCGCGGCGGCCCTTCTCGGCGGCGACGTCGTAGAGGCTCTGGCTGATGCGGGCGTTCTGGCGGGCGTCTTCCAGCTGCACCGCGTAGCCGCGCGCTTCGAAATAGGACTGGGCGACATTGGCGGCCAGGGCCGCGCGGGCGCCCTCGTACGAGAAGCGGGCGGCGGCCAGGTCGTTGTCGACCACCTTGCGGGCGGCGCGGCGGCGGCCGATCAGATCCAGCTCCCACGAGACGTCGAAATTGGCCGAGTAGGTCTTGCTGACCCCGCCCTGGGTGAAGCCGCCCGAACCGCTCTGGTCGATGATGTCGGTGTCGGTGCGCTTGGCCGAGCCGGTCAGCGGCGTGGAGGGAATATAGAGCTGGCGGATCTGGCCCTGGCGCGTGGCGCGGGCTTCCTCCAGCCGCGCGGCGGCCAGGCGCGCGTCGGGCGCCTGGGCCAGGGCCGTCGCGACCAGATCGTTCAAGACCGGATCGTCAAAGCTGGTCCACCACTGGTCCAGCGTCTCCGTCGGCAGGGCCTTGCCGGCCGGCGCCTCGTAGGCGGCGGGCAGGCGCGTATCGACCTTGGGAGCGGGCGTCACGCATCCGCTCAGCGCGACCGCCGTCGCCGCCAGCAGGGCGCCGCGCGCGCGGAAAGAGGAGCCAGAACGCCCGGCCGCGCCGGTCTTGGCGAAACGCATGAAGATCAGTTCCGATTGTTGCGGCGGCCGGACGCGAGACGGCGACCGATGTTGTCCCACTTAAGCTTCCCGGGAGGGATGCGAAACCCCTCGTCGAACGCCTCGGCGAAGCTTCCGTTGCGATGATCTCAGTCCTGTCACCAGCGCCCCCTATATGCGACGTTTATACGAGGCGAGGACGCC
>JAYRLX010000181.1:0-7688 GCA_041905125.1 Caulobacter sp.
CAGCCCGAGGCCGCCCCGCGCGTCCGGCTGGAAACCGCCTTCAAGTTCTAATCCGGCCCTAGCCCGCCAGGGCTTCGACCGCCGCGATCCCGACAATTCCGCTTTCCGCGAGCTGGCCGACCGTGCCCGCCCGCACGCCGCCCAGCGCGTAGACGGGCAGGGGCGTCGCCCCGACCATGTCCTTCAGACCTTTGAGACCCAACGGTTGTCCCGCCGAGGGGCTGTTGCTGGGGAAGACCGGCGAGACGATCACCGCGTCTGCGCCCGCCCGCTCGGCCGCGCGAACGGCGGCCAGGTCGTGAGCGGCGACGGTGATCAGGTAGCGGCCGTGCTCGGCGCGCAGCTTCGGGATTTCCCCGGCCAGCCGCTCGGGCATGTGAAGGCCGTCGGCCCGAACGCCCTCGGCAAGCCCCGGATGCGCGCCCACCAGCAGTATGAGGCCGCGAGCGTCCGCGATGGCCCGCAGGCGGCGGCCCTGCTCGACCGCGTCCTCGGCGCCGAAGGCTCGGAATACGATCCCAGACCCCGCTGGCAGGCGCTCGGCCACGGCCTCGGGCGAGGCGACGCGGGCGGGATCGGTGAAGAACAGCAGGTTCGGCAGCGCACGGCCGCGCGCGGTCCTTGGCGGGAAGGCCGCCGCCGTCCTAGACAGGAGGTCCAGTTCGCTGTCGCCCCGCAAGGCCGTCCCCTCCATGTCCCAAGCCCTCGCCGACATCCAAAGCCGCATCGCCGCCGCCGAGGCCCGCGCCGGGCGGGCGCCGGGCTCGGTGACGCTGGTGGCGGTCTCCAAGACCCAGCCCTGGGAGCATATCGCGCCCGTGCTGGAGGCGGGACAGAAAGTGTTCGGCGAAAACCGCGTCCAGGAAGCCATGGAACGCTGGGGCGCGCGCCGCGACGGCCTGGAGCTCCGCCTGATTGGTCCGCTTCAGACCAACAAGGCGCGCGAGGCCGTGGCCTTTTTCGACGTGATCGAGACCGTCGACCGCGAAAAGCTCGCGCGCGTATTGGCCGAGGAGATCCAGCGGATCGGCAAGGCGCCGCGCCTCTACGTCCAGGTCAATACCGGCGAGGAGCCGCAGAAGGCCGGGATCGCGCCGGGCGAAGCCGACGCCTTCATCGCCGCCTGTCGCGGGACCTATGGCCTGACGGTCGAGGGGCTGATGTGCATCCCGCCGTTCGACGCCGATCCCGCGCCGCATTTCGCGGCGCTGCGGGCGATCGCCGAGCGCAACGGCGTCGAGAAGCTCTCCATGGGCATGAGCGACGACTTCGAGATCGCCATCGCCGAGGGAGCGACCTCGGTGCGAGTGGGCTCTGCGCTGTTTGGCGGCCGCAACTACGGCTAGCCCACGATCTCCAGAGCATCGCCCGGCTTGGCCGCGGCCAGCACGGCTTCGAGGTCCGCGCGCGCCAGGGCCACGCAGCCCTCGGTGCCCGGATAACCGTCCCGCGCCAGGTGCATGAAAATCGCCGAGCCCATGCCCGGAACCGGCGGGGCGTCGTTGTGCCCCAGGATCACCACCAGGTCATAGACGGCGTCGTCGCGCCACATCCGCTCGGCGCTGGCGGGATAGGGCAGGGTGACGGGACGATTGTAGTTCGGATCGCCCGGCGCGTCGCACCAGCCATCTTCGCGCCGCGTCGCCCGGACGGGCAGGGCGGTCCTCGGGCCCTGGGTATAGACGTCCGGCCTGTACCAGACCTCGCGCATGGCCCAGACCCCGACGGGGCTCTTGCTGTCGCCCTCGCGCTTGTCGGGGGCGGCGATCGCGCCGGCCTTGCCGATGGCGCAGCGCAATATCCGCCCATCGAATTCGAAACGACCATCGGCGTGAGCGCGGAACAGCATGGAGACGTCGACTCCCGGACTTAAGGCCTCGCCCGGGGTTGTCCCGGAGGGCCGCAGCGGTGCATGTTTCCCCTTATGGCGCAACGCAAGACCCTTCTGCTCATCGACGACGACGACGACCTGCGCGGCGCCTTGGCCGAGCAGCTGGCCCTGCATGAGGAGTTCGCGGTCAACGAGGCCGCCAGCGCCGGCGAGGGCGTGCGGATGTCGCGCGAGCTCAAGCCCGACCTGATCCTGCTGGACGTCGACCTGCCCGACATGGACGGCCGCGAGGCCTGCCGCCTGATGCGCAAGAACGGCGTCACCGCGCCGGTCATCATGCTGACGGCCGCCGCCAGCGACAGCGACACGATCCTGGGCCTGGAGTCCGGCGCCAACGACTATGTCACCAAGCCCTTCCGCTTCGGGGTGCTGCTGGCCCGCATCCGCGCCCAGCTGCGCAGCTACGAAGCGTCGGAAGACGCGCTGTTCCGCATCGGCCCGTACGAATTCCGCCCCTCGGCCAAGCTGCTGGTCGACGAGAAGCAGAAGAAGGTGCGGCTGACCGAGAAGGAAACCAATATCTTGAAGTACCTCTATCGCGCCGGCTCGAAGCCGGTGTCGCGCGAGGAGCTGCTGACCGAGGTCTGGGGCTACAATGCGGGGGTCACCACCCACACGCTGGAGACCCACGTCTATCGCCTGCGCCAGAAGATCGAGCCCGATCCGGCCGTGGCGCGGATCCTGATCACCGAGATGGGCGGCTACCGGCTGCAGCCGTAGGGGTAACCCAAGCTAAAAATCCCGTGTCATCCCGGGCGGCGTAGCCGACCCGGGACCCAGGGGCCGGCGCACTGCGGTTCCCCCTGGGTCCCGGCTCTCCGCTTCGCTGCGGCCGGGATGACACGTGGTTGTTTGGGCAAAGAAAAAGGGCTCAGCCTTTCGGCGAGCCCCTCTTCCAAAAACACAGACGCTTGAGCTTACGCGTTGCCGATCTGCTGGCCCTCGGCCTGGGCCTTGCGGGCGGCGTAGACGCCGGCGAAGTCGATCGGGTCGATCAGGAACGGCGGGAAGCCGCCCTCGGCCGTCACGTCCGAGATCAGGCGACGGGCGTATGGGAACAGGAAGCGCGGGCACTCGATCAGCAGCACCGGCTCGAGGTCTTCCTCGGAAACGCCGGCGATGTGGAACAGGCCGCCATAGACCACTTCGACGTGGAACACGGCCTGGTCGTCGCGCAGGGCGCGGGCCGAGAGCTTCAGGTCCACCTCGAACAGGCCGTCGGGACGACCGCGGGCGTTCATCTCGACGCCCATGTCGATCTGGGGCTGGGCCGCGCCAGCGCGCAGGCTGTCGGGGGCCAGCGGGTTCTCGAACGAGAAGTCGCGGACGAACTGGGCCAGGATGCGGACGCCCACTTGGCCGGCGGCGTCTTCCGAAGTCGCCTCGGGGGCGCCGGTGGGGGCGGAGGTGTCGGTCATTAGGACAAAATCCGTGATCGGCGCGTAAAAACGCCTTGAGTAAGGTGGGCGCTGCTACCATGAGGGCCCGTCTGGCGCAACGCCAGGCGCCTGACGAGAGAGCGCGTCTCGCCTATATAGGAAAGACGCGGGGCGTTCGCCCGGTTCGGAGAGGCTTTTCCGACACCGACGAGCGTTCGCCAACCTAGACATTCCCTGGGCCTTGAAAGCCCGTCGCCGGACCTTGAAGTGTTTCAGATCCTGTTCCTCGCCGCGGTCGCCGCTATCGTTCTCTACCAGCTCTACGCCACGCTTGGGCGTCGGGTCGGTCGTCAGCCCGAGGACGCGCCCGTCAAGGCCGGCGCCGGCGGTTCCGCGCCGATCGCCAGCGACGCCCATCCCGTGCTGCGCTCGGAAGGCCTGGCCGCGCTGAAGGCTCGCCAGCCCGAGTTCGACCCGATCAAGTTCATGACCGGCGCGCGCACCGCCTATGAGCAGATCGTCACCGCCTACGCCGCGGGCGACCGCGAGACGCTGAAGCCGCTCCTGGCCCCCGAGGTCATGGCCAATTTCGAGCACGCCATGGCGGCGCGCGAGGCCGCCGGCCGCACCGAGAAGGTCGAGTTCATGGCCCCGCCGCGCCTTGACCTGGAAAGCGTCGACCTGGTCGGCGACACAGCCAAGGCGGTGGTCCGCATCCTGGCCGAGGTGCGCACCCGCACCAAGGACGAGCGCGGCGAGGGGGTCGACGACCGCCGCACCGCCGAGCTCTGGACCTTCGAGCGCGAGGTCAAGAGCGCCAACCCGAACTGGCTGCTGTCGTTCGTCGCCGCCGCCGAGGCGTGATGATCCGCGTCCGGACCGCTTCGAACGCCATCGCCCCGCTAGCGCTGGCGGCTCTGCTGCTGAGCGCCTGCGCCAGCGTGGTCGCGCCGCCGCCGCCGATGGCTCCCCCGGCGTCGCCGCCGGTCCAGACGACGCCTCCGCCCCCGCCGTCCGCGACGAAGCCGCCGGTCGCCCAGCCTGCGACCGTCTCGTTCTCGGACCTGCCAGGCTGGGCTCAAGAAGATCATCTGGCCGCGCTGAAGGCCTTCCAGGCGGGTTGCGGCGTGTCGAAGGACCCGGCCATGACCCGCGTCTGCGGCCTGGCGCGCGGGATGAACGGTGCGGACGCCGCCGCCGCGCGCGCCTTCTTCGAGGCCAACTTCCAGGCCCAGGCTGTCGGCGAAGACGGGCTGCTGACCGCCTATTTCGCCCCCCAGTACCAGGCGCGGATGTCGCGCAACGCCGAGTTCTCCGCGCCGGTGCGACGCCTGCCCGACGACCTGGTCGTGCTGGATCTCGGCCCCTTCGAGCCCGCCCTGATCGGCAAGAAGGTCACCGGCCACGTCGAGGGCAAGACCTTCGTCCCCTATCCCGACCGCGCCGAGATCGAGGCGGTCCCGACCGACAAGCCCCTGGCCTGGATGCGGCCCGAGGAGCTGTTCTTCCTGCAGATCCAGGGCTCGGGCGTGCTGGTCCTGCCCGACGGCCGCCGGGTGAAGGCGGTGTTCGCGGGGACGAACGGCAAGCCGTTCGTCGGCATCGCCTTGGCCATGCGTGACAAGGGCCTGCTGCCCGACAACAATACCTCCGGCGACGCCATCCGAACCTGGCTGGCCGAGCATCGCGGGCCCGAGGCCGACGCGATTATGCAACTGAACCCGCGCTATGTGTTCTTCAAGATGGCCGAGGACGACGGCAAGGAGCCCCTGGGTTCGGCGGGCGTGTCCCTGCCGCCCGGTCGCGCCATCGCCGTCGATCCCAGCCGCCACGCCTATGGCGCGCTCTACTGGCTGGACGCCAGCGCCCCGGCCCTGGCCGGCGCCTTCCCGGCCTATCGCCGCCTGGCGGTCGCGCTGGACACCGGCGGGGCGATCAAGGGCGACGTCCGCGCCGATCTCTACATGGGCACGGGTCCGGAGGCCGGGGCCGAGGCCGGTCGCGTACGACACATGCTGCGCCTCTACCGCCTCGTCCCGAAGCCGTAAGGTGAGCAAGAAGCCGCCGCCCGGACCTGAAGACGACCGGCGCCTCTGGCGGTTGGTCGCCTCGACGGTGACCCCGCGCGCGCCGATCAAGCCCGAGAAGATGCGCAGCAAGGCGCGGATCCGGCCGTCGCTGAAGTCCGACACCGCCCTGCCGGCCGAGCCGCCCACGCGCCTGGCCTCGATCGCGCCGCTGCGGCTGCATCCGGAAGACTTGAAGCCGGCCGCGCCCAAGCCGCTCAAGGGTCCGGCGGGCCATATCGAGCCCAATCGCAAGCTGCGGATCGTCAAGGAGCGCGACCCGATCGGCGCGCGGCTGGACATGCACGGCCTGGACCAGGACCAGGCCCGCGCGACGCTGGAGGCCTTCATCCGCCGCTCATTCAGCCAGGGTCACCGCGCGGTGCTGGTCATTACCGGCAAGGGCAAGGTGGGGCACGGGGTCTTGCGCACCCGAACGCCGGAGTGGCTGGCTGACCCGTCCCTGCGCGAGATGGTCGCCGGCGTCTCCACCGCCGACCGCCGCCACGGCGGCGAGGGCGCGCTATACGTGGCGCTGAAGCGGCGGGTCTAGCCCTTCCGCGACGCCTTCTCGGCGATGCCGGACGTGCCCTCGCGGGCTTCGAGCTTTTCGGCCACGGCGTCCAGCGAGACGCCCGAGGCGGCCATCAGGGCCAGCCAGTGGTAGAGCAAGTCGGCGCTCTCGGCGGCCAGGGCGTCGGGACCTTGAGCCACGGCGGCGATCACCGTCTCGACCGCTTCCTCGCCCAGCTTCTTGGCGGCGAGGGCCGGATCGTTCAGCAGCTTGGCCGTATAGGACACCGACGGATCGCCGCCCTTGCGGGCTTCGATGGTCTCGGCCAGGCGTTGCAGGACGTCGGTCAGGCGCTGGCTCATGCGACCTCCTTCAGGGCGTCGAGGCGTACGGGGATGCCGGCCTCGGCCATGGCCCGCTTGGCCTCGCCGATCGAGATCTCGCCGAAGTGGAAGATCGAGGCGGCCAGCACGGCGGCGGCGTGGCCGTCGCGGGCGGCCTCCACCAGGTGCTCGGTCTTGCCGGCCCCGCCCGAGGCGATCACCGGGACATTGACCTCGGCCGTGACGGCCTTCAGCAGCGGGATGTCGTAGCCGATCTTGGCGCCGTCGCGGTCCATCGAGGTCAGCAGGATCTCGCCCGCGCCGCGTTCCACGACCTTGGCCGCCCATTCGACCACGTCGATGCCGGTGTCCTTGCGGCCGCCATAGGTCCAGACATTCCAGCCCGAGCCGTCCTCGCGCGCCTTGGCGTCGATGGCCACGACCACGCACTGGGCCCCGAAGGCGTCGGCGCCGCCGGCGATCAGGTCGGGGTTCTCGACGGCGGCGGTGTTGACCGAGACCTTGTCGGCGCCGGCCAGAAGCAGGCGGCGCATGTCCGAAACCTGCCGCACGCCCCCGCCCACCGAGACGGGCATGAAGCAGACCTCGGCGGTGCGCGAGATGACATCCAGGATCAGGCCGCGGCCTTCGCTGGACGCCGTGATGTCCAGGAACATCAGTTCGTCGGCGCCGGCGGCGTCATAGGCTCGGGCCTGCTCCACCGGATCGCCGGCGTCGCGCAGGGAGACGAAGTTGACCCCCTTGACCACCCGCCCGTCCTTCACGTCGAGGCAGGGAATGATCCGGGTCTTCAGCATCAGGCGGCCGCCGCGATTAGGGCTTCAGAGGGACGGATCGTGCCGGCGTAGAGCGAGCGGCCCAGGATCGCGCCGGCGATCTCGACGCCTTCGCGGGCCTTCAGCCGCTCGATATCGGCGACCGAGGCGACGCCGCCCGAGGCGATCACGGGGATCGAGACCGCGTCGGCCAGTTCGCCCACGCCCTCGACATTGACGCCGGTCAGGGCGCCGTCGCGGCTGATGTCGGTGACGATGAGGGCGGCGACGCCAACGTCCTCGAAGCGCTTGCCCAGGGTGATGGCGTCGATGTCCGACAAGCCGGTCCAGCCGTCGACCGCGACCTTGCCGTCACGCACGTCGACCGCCACGGCGATCTGCTCGGGCCACAGGCGCGCGGCCTTGCGGACCAGCTCGGGGTCATGGACGGCCACGGTGCCGAGGATCACGCGGGACACGCCCGCCTCGATCCAGGCCTCGACGCCCTCCAGCGTGCGGATGCCGCCGCCCAGCTGCACCGGGATCGAGATCGACTCCAGGATCTGCTCCACGGCGGCGGTGTTGACCGACTTGCCCTCGATGGCGCCGTTCAAATCAACGACGTGCAGCCACGAGAAGCCGTCCTTGACGAAGCGCTGGGCCTGGTCGGCGGGCGAGGTGTTGAAGACCGTGGCCTTCTCCATGTCGCCGTGCAGCAGGCGCACGCACTGGCCGTCCT
>JAYRLX010000182.1:0-2233 GCA_041905125.1 Caulobacter sp.
ATCCGCGTCAATGCGATCTGTCCCGGCCTGATCGCCACCTCGATCTTCGGCGCCTCGATGGGTCTGCCGCGCGAGGTCGCCGACCAGATGGCCGCCCAGGTCGCCCAGATCGGGCCGAAGATTCAGCCGATCCCCAAGTCGGGCCTGCCCGAAGACATCGCCCGCGCGGCGCTCTACCTGGCCAGCGACGACTCCGAATTCGTGAGCGGCACGCACATCGTGGTCGACGGCGGCATCACCGTGGGGCCGCGCAGCGCCTGGGACGTCAACACGCCCTCGCCCCTCCTGGCGGCCATGGGCATCACGCCCGAACAGGCCGAGCAGATGCGGGCCGCCTTGATCGCGTCCGGCGGGGCTGGGTGAGCCTGACCCCCAACCTGCGCGGCGCGCTGTGGATGCTGGCCTCGGCCATCGGCTTCACGGTGATGACCACCCTGATCAAGTTCCTGGGCCCCGGCTATCCGGCCGCCTTGCAGACCTTCTACCGCCAGCTGGCGGGCGTGATCGTGCTGCTGCCGCTGATCGCCCGCGACTGGCGCGCGGCGTTTCGGACGACGCGGCCCGGGATCCTGATCTTCCGCTCGAGCGCCGGCGTACTGGCGCTGATCATGGGCTTCTACGCCTATCAGAAGATGCCCCTGGCCGACGCCAACGCGCTGTCCTTCACGCGGACGCTGTGGCTGGTGCTGCTGGCCGCCTTCGTGCTGCGCGAGCCGATCGGGCCGTTGCGGATCGGCGCGGCCCTGGTCGGCTTCGTCGGCGTGCTGATCATGCTGCGGCCCGGCGCGGGAGGGGCCCATGGAGGCGGATGGGGCGCCTGGATCGGCTGGCCGCAGGCCTGCGCCCTGGCCTCGGCCTTCCTGTTCGCCCTGACTATCACCGGCATGAAGGTCATGACCCGCGACCACAGCCCGTTCGTGCTGCTGGTCTACGCGGCGGTGCTGGGCGTCGTCTTCGCCCTGCCGCCAGCGCTGTTCGTCTGGCGCTGGCCGAGCTGGCCTGACCTGGCCCTGCTGGCGGCGATGGGCGTGATCGGCACCTTGACGCAGGGGGCCTACATCAAGGGCATGGAGGCCGGCGAGGCCGCCGTCATGGCGCCGATCGACTATACCCGCCTGGTTTTCGCGGTCGCCGCGGGACTGCTGCTGTTCCACGAGGTTCCAAAGCCGGCGACGCTGGTCGGGGCGGCGATCGTCGTGGCCTCAACCCTCTTGATTTCCTGGCGCGAGCATCAGCTGGCCCAGCGCGCCCAGGCTCAGCCGGCGTAAGCCCGCCGCCAGGCGACGAACTTCGCCAACCCCTCGGCCAGCTTGACCTTCGGCTTGTAGCCGCAGAGCGCCTGGAGCTTGTCGATATTGGCGAAGGTGGCGGTGACGTCGCCAGGCTGCATCGAACGGAACACCTTCTGGGCTTCGAGTCCGAGCGCGGCTTCGAGCGTCGTGATCATGTCCATCAGGCCGACCGGATCGTTGTCGCCGATGTTGTAGATCTCGTGCCCGCCTTGGGCAGGCGGATGGTCGAGTACGCCGAGAACGCCATCGACGATGTCGTCGATATAGGTGAAGTCGCGAGCCATCCTGCCCTCGCCATAGACCTCGATCGGCTCGCCCTTCAGCATTTTCTCGGTGAAGCCATAATAGGCCATGTCCGGCCGCCCCCACGGACCGTAGACCGTGAAGAACCGCAGGCCCGACTGCGGAAAGCCGTACAGCCGCGCGTAGCTCTGGCTGAGCAGCTCGCACGAGCGCTTGGTGGCGGCGTAGAGCGACACCGGGCTCTCGGCTGGATCGGTCTCCTTGAAGCCGTCGCCATTCAGCGGCCGGTCGCCGTAGACGCTGGAAGAGCTGGCATAGACCAGGTGCTCCACGCCGGCGTGACGGCAGGCCTCCAGCACCGAGAGATGGCCGGCGAGGTTGCTGCGCTCGTAGGCGAACGGGTTCTCGAGGGAGTAGCGCACCCCCGCCTGAGCCGCGAGATGGATCACCCGGCGCGCGCCCGAGGTCTTCACCAGCGCGGCCAAGGCGTCATGGTCGGCGATGTCCATTCGGACCATCGTAAAGCCGTCTCGACCTTGGAGGCGCGCCGCCCGGGCCTCCTTGAGAGCCGGATCGTAATAGGCGTTGAAGACATCGACGCCGATCACCGCCTCGCCGCGATCGAGCAGCCGCTCGGCGACGTGGTAGCCCACGAAGCCCGCGGCCCCGGTGACAATGACGGGCGGCCTGCTCATGCT
>JAYRLX010000182.1:2243-7648 GCA_041905125.1 Caulobacter sp.
AGGTGAAGCCGTGGCGGACCATCTCGGCGGGCTTGTAGACGTTGCGCAGGTCGACCACGACCGGGGCCTTCATCAGCAGCTTGACGCGGTCGAGATCCAGGGCCCGGAACTGGTCCCATTCGGTCAGGATGACCAGAGCGTCGGCGCCCTCGGCCGCCTCGTAGGCGCCGGCCTTGAAGTCGATGGCCGTCAGCAGCTTCTCGGCCTCGTGGCGGCCTTCGGGATCGAAGGCCTGGACCTGGGCGCCCAGGGCCTGCAGGGCCGGGATGATGTCCAGGCTGGGCGCGTCGCGCATGTCGTCGGTGTTGGGCTTGAAGGTCAGGCCCAGCACGCCAATCGTCTTGCCGGAGAGATCTTCCGAGCCGATCGCCTTGGCGACCTTGGCGGCCATGGCCTTCTTGCGCGCGTCATTGACGTCGACCGTGGTCTCGATCAGCCGGGTCGGGGCGCCATAGTCCTGGGCGGTCTTGACCAGGGCGATGGTGTCCTTCGGGAAGCAGCTGCCGCCGTAGCCCGGGCCGGCGTTGAGGAACTTCGATCCGATCCGCTTGTCCAGGCCAATGCCCTTGGCCACCGACTGGACGTCGGCCCCGACCTTCTCGCAGAGGTCGGCCATCTCGTTGATGAAGGTGATCTTCATCGCCAGGAAGGCGTTGGCCGCGTACTTGATCAGCTCGCTGGTGCGGCGGCCGGTGAAGACGATCGGCGTCTCGTTCAGGCTCAGCGGACGGTAGAGGTCGCGCATTACCGCCTGGGCGCGCTCGTCCTCCGTGCCCACGACCACCCGGTCGGGGCGCTTGAAGTCCTCGATCGCCGCGCCTTCGCGCAGGAACTCAGGGTTGGACACCACCGCGAACTGGGCGTCGGGACGGACCTTCCTGATGATCGCCTCGACCTCGTCGCCGGTGCCCACCGGCACGGTCGACTTGGTCACCACCACCGTGAAGCCGTCGATCAGCCCCGCGATCTCCTCGGCCGCGGCGTAGACGTAGCTAAGATCGGCGTGGCCGTCGCCGCGGCGCGTAGGCGTGCCGACGGCGATGAACACCGCGTCGGCCTCCTTGATCGCCTGGGCGCCGTCCAGGGTGAAGGAGAGACGGCCCTCACGCACGTTGCGGGCCACCAGGTCATCCAGACCCGGCTCGAAGATCGGGATCTCGCCCTGCTCCAGCCGCTCGATCTTGCGCGGGTCCTTGTCGATGCACGTCACCACGTGACCGAAGTCGGCGAAACACGCCCCAGACACCAGGCCCACATAACCCGTGCCAATCATCGCTACGCGCATCGAACCACCATGATCTGGGCGCCGCCATCGTTCGCGGCGCCTCGCCTATTCCAGCAATCGCGATGCGGAGGCAAGCCGCGCCGTCACGCTCGCCCCTCACGACGCCGCCGTGAAACGGGGCCGCATCGCGAAATCACCCGCCGACAGCGCATGGCGCCGACCTATCGCCGCCGTCGCGAGAGGCCGCCGAGAAGGCCGCGCATCAGCTCCCGCCCGGCTTGTGACGCGACGGTCCGCACGAGCGTCACGGCGAACGCCTCCGCCATGGTCTGCCGACTGGAAGCGCGGCGGCCGCCCACCTCACCCCTCGCCAGTTCGCGCTCATTTTCTCTCGCCTGGAGTTGCTCTTGGCGGGCCCGACCTTGCAGGATCTCGTAAGCGGAATCGCGATCCATCGGTTCGTCGTAAATCCCTCTTACAGGGCTCTGACTTTGAACCGCGGCGCGCTCTTGAGGCGCGATGGGACCAAGGCGCGAGGCGGGCGGACGGATCAGCGTCTTCTGGACGATTTGCGGCGCGCCCTTCTCATCGAGGGTCGAGACGAGAGCTTCGCCGACGCCGAGCGCCTGGATCGCCTCGGCCGTGTCGAAGTCGGGATTGGTCCTGAATGACTGAGCCGCCGCCTTCAGACCCTTCTGATCGGCCGGGGTGTAGGCCCGCAGGGCGTGCTGGACCCTGGCGCCGAGCTGACCCAGCACCGCGTCGGGAATGTCGGCGGGATTCTGGGTCACGAAATAGACGCCCACGCCCTTGGAGCGGATCAGCCTCACCACCTGCTCGATCTTCTCGAGCAAGGCCTTGGGCGCGTCGTTGAACAGCAGGTGGGCTTCGTCGAAGAAGAACACGAGCCTGGGCTTCTCCGGATCGCCGACTTCCGGCAGGATCTCGAACATTTCCGACAGCAACCACATCAGGAAGGTCGCGTAGAGCTTCGGCGACTGGATCAGCCGGTCGGCGGCCAGGAGGCTGACATAGCCCCGGCCCGCCGTGTCGGTGCGCATCAAGTCTGCGAGATCGAGGGCCGGCTCGCCGAAGAAGGCCTCGGCGCCCTGGGTTTGGAGAGTCAGAAGCTTGCGCTGGATCGCGCCGACGGTCGCGGCGGACACGTTTCCGTACTGCGTGCCGATCTCGTCCGCGTGGTCCGCCACGTATTTCAGCGCCGCCTGCAGGTCCTTGAGGTCTAGCAGGAGCAGGCCCTCCTGATCGGCGACATGGAAGACGATCGTCAGGACCCCCTCCTGCACGTCGTTCAACTCCAGAAGGCGGGACAGCAACAGCGGCCCCATTTCGGAGATCGTCGCGCGGATCGGATGTCCCTTCTGTCCGAAGAGATCCCAGAAGATCATCGGCGGTGCGGCCGGCGCCAAAGCCAGATCCATCGCGGCGGCGCGCGCCAGCATCTTCTCGTTTGGCGCTCCCGGCATAGCCAAGCCCGACAGGTCGCCCTTCACATCGGCGGCGAACACAGGCACCCCGGCGTCCGAGAAGGCTTGGGCCATGACCTGCAAGGTGACCGTCTTGCCTGTTCCCGTGGCCCCCGCGACGAAGCCATGTCGATTCGCGCGATCCAGGCGTTGTGTGACCGGGCTTTCTCCAAGCCCGAGAAGGATCTGGTTGTCACCGATGGCCAGCGGCATGAGAAATCTCCTTATCCAGGACCCTAGCCGGGGCCTTGAGCACAGCCAATCGTGATGGGCGATGTCCCCACGCTTCAGTAGAGCCTTTGAAGATGCCCACCCGAGCCTCGCCTCCTTCCACCACCCGCAACGCCGTCGTGTTCCTGGCCGTGATCGCTGGCGGCGCGGCGCTCTACTGGATGCAGGACATTCTCACCCCGTTGGCCCTGGCCGTGTTCCTGGCCGTGATGATCGACAGCTTCGCCCGAGTGCTGACGGCGCGCGTGCCCGGCTTTCCGGCTCGCGTCGCCCTGCCCGCCGCGGTCGTCATCTCGGTCCTGCTGTTCGGCGCCTCGTTCTGGGTGGTCATCGAGAACGGACGCGGCTTCTTCGACCAGCTCAAGGACTACGCGCCGCGCCTGAACGACATCATCGCCAAGGCCGCCCACGCCGTTGGCATCCATGTGGCCCCCACGGTCGGCGGCCTGATCAACGAGCTGAATCCGCAACGCTACATCGGTCAGGCCGCGCAATCGTTCGGCAACTTCGCCTCCAGCGCCGTGCTGGTGCTGATCTATCTGGGCTTCATCATCGCCTCGCGGCGGGGCTTCGCGCGCAAGATCGTATCGCTGTTCCCGCAGCATGCCGAGCGCGAACAGAACATGAAGCTGTTCCAGCGCATCCGCGATGGCGTGGAGCAGTATCTGTGGATCCAGACGGTCACCGGTTTGATGATCGCCGTCGCCGCCTGGGTGGTGATGATGCTGGTGCGGCTGGACAACGCCTTTTTCTGGGCCTTCCTGATCTTCCTGGCCGCCTATATCCCGATCCTGGGCGGCGCGATTGGCTGCTTCATGCCGCCCCTGTTCGCCCTGGTGCAGTTCCCCGACAGCTTCTGGCCGGCGATCATCCTGTTCGTGGCCCTGCAAGGCATCTTCTTCGTCGTCGGCAATGTCGTCCTGCCCCGCATGCAGGGCGACAGCCTGAACATGGACCCGACGGTGGTGCTTCTGTCCCTCGCCGTCTGGGGCGCGCTGTGGGGCGTGCCGGGCATGTTCCTGTCCACGCCGCTGACCGTAGCGGTCATGCTGATCCTGGCCCAGTTCGAGGGCTCGCGCTGGATCGCCATCTTGCTGTCCGAGGACGGCGACCCTGACGGCGAACGCCTGGGAGCGGCCAAGCCGCGTCAGGCCGCCCGATCGCGAAAGAAGTGAACGCGCCTCTTAAACGGGCGCGATAAGCCCCTATCTAGGGTTAGTCCGGCTCCCCCACCCGGACCCCCGCAGATCGCGGCCGGCAAGGCCGCCGCCATCGAAGCGGAAAACGCCCGCATCCCCCAGCGGGCCCGCGCCGCCGGCTTCCCCCAGCCGGCGGCGTTTCCGTTTCCGCGCCCCCTTTTTCGGCCAGCCGTTAACGACAAGCTTTCGCCCGCGCGCTAGGCTTAAAAGCTGCGCCGTCGGCTCCTTGGCGGCGAGACCGAAAGGTGGCTTATTCTCCGCATATGCGTTGAGTTTTTACCTTTCTCCGGTAGGTAGGTCGGAAAAATTTTTGAGGAAGCGGCATGAGCGGCGTAAAGATTGACCCAAATCACAACCTGGCCGCCGCCTACGCTCAGACACGCGGGAAGACGGTCCAGGAGCTCTCCCTGGCGGAGCGCGACTTTTTGGCCCAGGTCGACGCCGACTGGGCCGTCGAGGACGCGCCCGTCCTGTCGGCGCCCGCCGCCGCCGCATCGCTTGTCGAGTTCTGGGATTTCGCGGTCGGCGTGACCGGCGATCAACCGGCCGTCCGCCTGCGTTCGGTCGGCGAAGGCGCGTCGGGACGCGACCTGCTCGAGATCGTCCAGCAGGATCGCCCGTTCCTGGTCGACAGCGTCATGGGCGAGATCACGGAAAGCGGCTTTCGGGTCCGGGCCATGTTCCACCCCGTGGTCGAGATCGACGGGATCGGTCGCTCGCTGATCCAGGTCCACCTCGATCCCGTCGGCGAGGACCGCGCGGAGTTCCTGCTGGAGCAGGTGCGCGAAACCCTGTTCGACGTCCGCCGCGCCGTCGGCGACTTCAAGGCCATGCGCGAGCTGATGCATCGCGCGATCGGCGAGCTGTCCGCCAGCCCCGGCGTCACCAGCGAAGAAGGCCGCCAGGAGGAACTCGCCTTCCTGCGCTGGCTCGAAAACGACAACTTCGTCTTCCTCGGCGCGCGGGTGTACGAGTATCCCCGGTCGGCCGACGGCGGCTACGCCGCCGAAGAACCGCTCTACGAAGCGGAAGCCGGCCTTGGGGTCCTGAAGGACTCGACGCGGGCGGTGCTGCGCCGGGCGCATGAGCCCGCGATCCTGTCGGCCCAGCTGCGCCGGCAACTCGAGACGGGAACGCCCGTCGTGGTCGCGAAGTCCAACCTGCGCTCGCGCGTCCACCGTCGCGGCTTCATGGATTACGTCGGCGTGCGCCGCTACGGCGCGGACGGCAAGCCCTCGGGCGAAGTTCGGTTCGTCGGCCTGTTCA
>JAYRLX010000183.1:0-7633 GCA_041905125.1 Caulobacter sp.
CAAGAAGGGCGGTCAGTTCTGCGACCCGGCCAAGCTGCACACCCTGAACCACAAGGGCGAGTTCTTCTCGGTGAAGGGCCCCCTGAACATCAGCCGCTCGCCCCAGGGCCAGCCGGTGATCTTCCAGGCCGGCGCCTCCGAGGACGGCAAGGCGTTCGCCGCTCGTCGCGCCGACGCCATCTTTGTCTCGCACGAGGATCTCGACGCCGCCCAGGCCTATTACAAGGACATCAAGGCGCGCGCGGCAGGGTTCGGGCGAGATCCTGATCAGTTGCACGTATTGCCCGCGGCGCGACCCGTGGTCGGGCGTACGGCCGAGGAGGCTGAGGCCAAGTACCAGGAGCTGATCGAGCTGGTGTCGATCGACAACGCGCTGTCGATGCTAGCGCGGCCCTTCAACGAATACGACTTCACCCAGCATGACCTGGACGGTCCGTTCCCACTGGAGGCGGCCGAATTCGGGGCCAACTCCAATCAGAGCGCCGTCAACCGCGTCGTCGAGGCCGTGAAGACCGAAGGCCTGACCCTGCGCCAGACCGCACTACGTTTCGCCACGCCGCGCGGTCACTTCGTCGGGGCGCCCGAACAGGTCGCCGACAGCCTGCAGCAGTGGTTCGAGGAACGCGGCGCCGACGGCTTCGTACTGTTCGAGAGCCTTCCGGGACAACTGGAGGCTTTCGTCGAACTGGTCGTGCCGATCCTTCAGGCAAGGGGGCTTTTCCGGACCGAATACGAAGGCTCGACCTTCCGGGAGAGCCTGGGCCTGGATTTCCCCGTGAACCGTTATGCGAGGGCGCTACAGGCGGCGGAATGACTTGAATTGGCCGCTTCAGGGCCGCGCGATTTGGCGCGGCCCTGGAACGCAGCGAAGTTGGTTTTGTCTCGACCGAAGCTCAGTTGTGAAATCTAGCAACTGCCTGACCGCCGGCCAAGACGCTCCAGCTTCCAGACGAGACCGGCTGGACGCTGCAACCCTGACTAAAATCCATCTATCGTCTAAGATATATTATCAGAAATAATTGCCGCCCCAGAACGGCCAAGGCTTGACGCCAAGCCAGCGAGCTACAAAACAGCGTCTCACTGGCCGATCGATGCCTCGCGCCAGCTGTCGCACGATTTTGGGAGACGAGCGAGATTGGCGAAGAATTCTGGAGCCATTCGCGGTCCGACCATCATCGACGTCGCGGCTCAGGCCGGCGTGTCGCCCATGACGGTGTCGCGCGTGATCAACGATCGTCCGGGCGTTGGCCCCGAGACCCGCCAAGCGGTCAATGAAGCCATCCGCGCCCTCGGCTACACGCCGAATGTCGCCGCCCGCAGCCTGGTGACCTCGACCGAGCTTCGGATCGGCGTGGTCTATTCCAATCCCAGCGCCGCCTTCATGAGCGACTTCCTGACCGGCGTGTTCGAGGAAGCGTCCATCCGCGGCGCCCGCCTCATTCTTCTCAAAGGCGGCGAAGGCGGTCGTCCTCCCAGCGCCGCGGAACTGAAGGCGCTGGTGGCGGCTGGCATACGCGGCGTGATCCTGGCTCCGCCGCTGGGCGAGTCGCCTGTCGTCCTGCGCGCGCTCAGCAAGGCCGGCCTGCCGATGGCCGCCGTGGGCGCCTATGGCGTCGAGGACGCGATCAGCGTGCGGATCGATGACCGTCGCGCCGCCTATGAGATGACCCGCGAACTGATCGGCCTCGGGCATAGCCATCTGGGCTTCATCCTGGGCAACCCCGATCAGGCCGCCAGCGGCCAGCGCCTGGCGGGCTTCCAGGACGCCGTGCGCGAGACGCCAGGCGTCACGACGGTCGTCGCTCAAGGCGATTTCAGCTTCGCTTCAGGCTTGGCCGCCGCCGAACAGCTGCTGGAAGCGACACCCCCGCCGACGGCGATCTTCGCCAGCAATGACGACATGGCGGCGGCGGCCGTATCCGTGGCGCACCGCCGCCATCTGGACGTGCCGCGAGAACTGACGGTGGTCGGTTTCGACGACACGCCGGCCGCCGTGACTCTGTGGCCGCCGCTGACCACCGTCCATCAGCCGGTCCGCAAACTGGCCGCGGAAGCGCTGGGCCTGCTGACAGCCGAGATCGCCAGGGCCACGCCGGACGGCCAGGCGCGGCGCGAGCACGTTCTCGAACACGAGATCGTCGCCCGTCAGTCCACGGCGCCGCCGTCGATCCCCTAAACCAACGGCCCGTAGGCGCTCGGGCTCGCCTGCGATGACCATTATGTCGGAGTATTGACTCCCTCTTCGCATCAGCATACCACCGGTATGGTAACGTTACCGTTCCCGCAAAAAGGGGCCTGGCGACGTGAAAAACGCGCGAACGCAACGACGTCGCGCGCCTTGGGAGGGAAACCGAAAATGCGTGCCACAGGCATGAACCAATCACGCGCGCCGCTGCCGTCGGCGCGAACCGGCGCGGACGAATTCGGCGGCGAAGGGGCGCCAGTTAAGCTACGCGGACAGGCGCTGATGTCCGCGGGCGCCGCCGCGCTGATGTCTATGCTGGTCGCCGGACCGGCCCTGGCGCAATCGGCGCCGACGCCCAAGTCCCCCTCCTCCGCTGGCGACGACACGGTCAGCGAGATCGTCGTGACCGGCACCCGCATCCAGACCACCGGCTTCACCGCGCCGACCCCGACCAGCGTGATCGGCGAGGCCCAGATCCAGAACAACGCCCAGGCGAACATCTTCGCCACGATCGTCCAGCTGCCGTCGCTGCAAGGCTCCAGCGGCTCGACCACCAACACCTTCAGCACCTCGAGCGGCCAGCAAGGCCTGTCGTCGTTCTCGCTGCGAGGCCTGGGCACGATCCGCACCCTGACTCTGCTGGACGGCCAACGGGTGGTCGGCGCCTACTACACGGGCGTGACCGACGTCAGCCTGTTCCCGCAGTTGCTGGTCAAGCGCGTCGACGTCGTGAATGGCGGCGCCTCGGCCTCGTACGGCTCGGACGCCGTCGGCGGCGTGGTCAACTTCATCACCGACACTCGCTTCACCGGCCTTAAGGGCAACGTCCAGGCGGGCGTCACGACCTATGGCGACAACGAGCAAGGCCTGGTCCAACTGGCTGGCGGCCGCAACTTCCTGAACGACCGCCTGCACGTCGTGGCCAGCGGCGAGTACGCCAAGGAAAAGGGCGTCGGCGGCGGCGACTTCGGGCTCGATCTGGCCGGCGATCGCGACTGGTTCATCCAGACGACGATGATCAACCGCAACGTCACCAACGACGGCTCGCCGCAATATGTGATGCGCGCCTACGCCCAGCCCTACAACTACACGAAGTACGGCCTGATCACGAACGGCCCGCTACAGGGCATCGCGTTCGACCAGAACGGCAACCCCTTCCAGTTCCAGTACGGCTCGAACGGCACGCCGGCGAAGAACGCCGCGGGCACGGTCAACGGTTGCTATCCCGGCTTCTGCGTAGGCGGCGACCTGTCGGGCAATGTCGACACCGGCCGCACCCTGCAGTCGGCGATCGAGCGCCGCGTCGGCTATGGCCGGATCGGCTACGATATCGCCGAGAACAACGAGATCTACGCCGCGTTCAACCTGGGCCAGGTCAAGACCCACAACCAGCCGGTCAATGGCGAGAATCGCCCGGGCCTCACCCTGCAGTGCTCGAACCCGTTCGTGCCGGCCTCGGTGCAATCGGCCTGCGCCGCGGCGGGCGTGACCAGCTTCCAGTTCGGCACCAGCAACGCCGTCCTGCCCAACACCATCGTCCACACCGACCGCCGCCAGGAGCGCCTGGTGGTTGGCGCGAAGGGGCGGTTCGACTTCCTGGGTTCGCCCTGGGCCTATGACGCCTATTACGAGCACGGCGTGAACCGGACCAAGGTCGATGTGGACCACATCATCCTGAACCCGCGCTTCAACCAAGCCATCCAGGCCACGGTCGTCAACGGCGCGATCGTCTGCGCCGATCCGGTCGCCCGCGCCGCCGGCTGCCAGCCGCTGAACATCATCGGCGGCAAGCCCCCCTCGGCCGCCGCCCTCGCCTATGTTCAGCCTGAGAACGGCCCGTTCCAGCGCCTGCGCATGACCCAGGACGTGGCCAGCGCCAACTTCTCGGGCACGCCGCTGAACCTGTGGGCCGGCCCTCTGTCGGTGGCGTTCGGCGCCGAATACCGCCGCGAATACTACACCGTCCGCGCCGACGCCTACGGCGCTGGCGTCGCCGACAAGAGCCCGAACACCGGCGCCTATCCCGCCGATCCGGTCCTCTCAACGCTGGGCAACAACTGGTACGCCGGCAACTACAAGAACGGCGGCGGCAAGTACGACGTCAAGGAAGCCTTCCTGGAGCTGGACCTGCCGCTGTTCGACAATGACAAGGCCGGCCGCGCCAATATCAACGGCGCCGCCCGCGTCACGGACTACAGCACCTCGGGCACGATCTGGACCTGGAAGGTCGGCGGATCCTGGGCCACGCCGATCGACGGTCTGCGCCTGCGCGGCGTCACCTCGCGGGACGTCCGCGCGCCCAACCTGTCGGAACTGTTCGCCGCGCCGGTCACGACCACCCTGCCGAACTTCCTGGACCCGACGCGCAACGTCACGGTCGTCGCGATCCAGAGCGTGGTCGGCAACCCGAACCTGACCCCGGAAATCGCGCGCAACACCGAGCTCGGCGTCGTGCTGGCCAATCCTCCGTGGCTGCCCGGGTTCAGCGCCTCGTTCGACTACTACAAGATCAAGATGCTCGACGTGGTTTCCAGCCTGAGCGCGAACCAGATCGTCGACTTCTGCTATCGCAACATCCTGCCGCAGACCTGCAGCGCCTATAACCTCAACAACCAGAACGGCTCGAACTACATCAACGTCCAGTCGTTCAACCTGGCTTCGATCAAGACATCCGGTTTCGACATCGAGGCCAGCTATCGCTGGCAGCAGCCGCTGGGCCTGAACGGTTCCCTGACCTTCCGGGCGCTTGCCACCCACATCCGTGAGTACCTGACGGACACGGGCCTGCCCGGAACGATCCCGACCGATTCCGCGGGCGTGAATACCGGCGCGACCCCGCATTGGAAGTGGTTGGCGATCCAGAGCTACGAGAACGAACGCTTCACTCTGACACTGCAGGAGCGTTGGTTCAGCGACGGAAACTACGGCAACCAGTACGTCGTCTGCGCCCCGGGGTCTTGCCCGGTCTCGACGGCGAACGCGCCGACGATCGACAAGAACTTCATGCCCGGCGCCTTCTACGTGGACGTCGGCGGCTCGTACAACATCCGCGAAGGCGTGGTCGGTTACGTCAAGGTCGACAACCTGTTTGACCGCGACCCGGCCAAGTCGCCCTCCTACGCCAACCCGGCCCTCTACGACATCATCGGCCGGACCTATCGCGCGGGCGTTCGTTTCAAGTTCTAGAGACAGCCAGTCGGCGTGGCGCATCGCGTCACGCCGACACCTTCGGTTGCGCACAGAATTTAGGTCAACTTGACCCGTCTATTTGTCTGACTATTATCGCGATGCGCCAGGTGGCGCGCCAACACTTCGAGCGCCGCGGGATCGTCGGCGCCATCGCGAACGCGGTCGAGCCGCCGCACGCCTTGGGAGAAGACATGTTCCGATTTGCTCGTCCGCTGGCGGTTTCCGCCGTCGCCTTGATGTTGGCCGCGCCCGCGCTGGCCCAGGCCAAGGCCGACGCGCCGATACCGCTGCGCATCGAGGCCGGTTCGCCCGGCGCGAAGATCGACCGAAACATCTTCGGCCAGTTCGCCGAGCATCTGGGGACCGGCGTCTACGGCGGCGTCTGGGTCGGCAAGGACTCGTCGATCCCCAACGTCCGCGGCATCCGCAAGGACGTGGTCGAGGCCCTTCGCGCCATCAAGGTGCCGAACGTCCGCTGGCCCGGCGGTTGCTTCGCCGACGAATATCACTGGCGCCACGGGATCGGCCCGGCCGAAGCCCGGCGCAAGACGATCAATTCCAACTGGGGCGGCGCGGTCGAGCCCAACACCTTCGGCACCGACGAGTTCATGGACTTCGTGAGTCAGATCGGCAGCGAGGCCTATGTCTCGGTCAATGTCGGCTCCGGCACGGTCCAGGAGGCGGCCGAATGGGTCGAGTACATGACCGCCGACCCCGCCACGACCGCGGGCAAGGAACGCGCGGCCAACGGCCACCCTGAGCCTTACAAGGTCAAGTTCCTCGGCATCGGCAACGAGAGCTGGAGCTGCGGCGGGGCGATGCGGCCCGAGTACTACGCCGACGAAATGAAGCGCTACGCCCGCTTCGTCCGGAACTACAACCCCAAGCAGACCGGCGCCGAAGCGATGCAGAAGATCGCCGTGGGGCCGAACCAGGCTGATCCCGCCTATACCGAGGCGGTGATGGCGGCCCAGAAGTCGCATGACTGGGCCTGGAACATCGAGGGCCTGTCCCTGCACTCCTACACGACCGGCGGCTGGCCTCCGTCGTATTCGAGCACCAAGTTCGATGAGACCGGCTACGCCAAGCTCCTGAAGGAGACGCTGGGCATGGACGATCTGGTCGCCAAGCACTCGGCGATCATGGACAAGTACGATCCCGAGAAGAAGGTGCCGCTGGTCGTCGACGAATGGGGCGTCTGGCTGGCGCCGCTGGAAGGCACCAATCCCGGCTTCCTGGTCCAGCAGAACTCGCTGCGCGACGCCATCGTCGCGGCCCTGAACCTGAACATCTTCGCGCGCCACGCCGATCGCGTGCGGATGACCAATATCGCCCAGATGGTCAACGTCCTGCAGGCGATGATCCTGACCGACAAGGACAAGATGGTCCTGACCCCGACCTATCATGTCTACAAGATGTACCTGCCGTTCCAGGACGCCACCTTCGTACCGGTCAGCCTGGACAAGGGCGTCTACACGCAGGGCGACATCACCCTGCCCCGGGTCGACGCCATCGCGGCGCGTGACACCCAGGGCAAGCTGTGGCTGGCGGTCACCAATCTCGATCCCGTGCGAGCAGCCAAGATCTCCGCCAATGTCGCGGGCGCAAAAAGCGCCTCCGCCAAGGGCCAGGTCCTGACGGCGGCCCGCGTCGACGCGGTGAACACGTTCGAGGCGCCCGGCGTCGTCGTTCCCAAGGCCTATGCCGCGAAGGCCAGCGCCAAGGGCCTTGATCTCGATATCCCGGCCAAGTCCGTTGTGGTCGTCCAGCTAGAACCCTAAGGGGGCTGGCAACTTGCCAAGGCTTGCTCGGTTGCGCTTATAGAACCTAGAACGCCGCCAGGAGTCTGACGCATGCCGACCGAAGAGCCTGAGATCAAGTCGATCCCCAAGTCGACGAGAGGCTCCGGTCGGCGTCTGCGCGGCGCGGTCGCGCACTATCTCGGCACGGCGATCGTCTCCGGACAGATCGCGCCGGGCGAGAAGCTGACCGGCGAGATCGCCAACGCCGAGGCGCTGGACGTCTCGCGCAGCGCCTATCGCGAAGCCGTGCAGGTGCTGACCGCCAAGGGCCTGGTCGAAAGCCGTCCCAAGGCCGGCACGCGGGTCCTGCCTCGCAGCCGCTGGAACATCCTGGATCCCACCGTACTGGCCTGGGCCTTCTCGGCCAGCGAGCCGGATGTGACCTTCGTTCGGGATCTCTTCGAGCTGCGGTCCGTGGTCGAGCCCGCCGCCGCGCGCTTCGCCGCCGAGCGACGCG
>JAYRLX010000184.1:0-7594 GCA_041905125.1 Caulobacter sp.
CCCAGGCCTTGGGCGCGATCTGCTTGTCGCCGTCGGCCCAGTCGTCGGAATAGTGGAAGTCCAGCAGCACCTGCATCCCGACCTTCTTGGCCTTGGCGATGCTGCGCTTGACGTCCTTCAGGTTCGAATAGGGCGTCCAGTCCGGATTGTTCCAGATCCGGATGCGCGCGAGGTTCGCCCCGGACTGCTTGAAGAAGGCGTAGGGCTCGACCGTCTTGCCGCCCGCCCGATAGACCGCCCCGCAGTCCTCCATCTCGTTGGCGTACGAGATGTCGACGCCCAGATAGGTTTTAGGGGCCGGCCAGGCCGAGCCGAACGGCGCGGCGAAGGACAGGGCCAGCGTGGAAACGAGGGCGGCGCGGCGCAGGTTCGAGGCAGACATGTTTCCTCCGTCGCGGCCACTCGCCGGCCGCACGGCCTGAATATTATTTATCGTATAATTTGGATGCAAGGCGGATCGTCTTCGCCTGAGCATGCTCAGCCAAGCCGGCGGCGATCCGGTCGCGCGCTATCAAATGAAGAAGGCCGACCGCCGCGCTTCGGTCCGCGCGCATGAATTTCCACGCATTCTCGGCGTCTTCGAGAAACCTTCACCGACCGGCGTGGAACGGCGAAGGGACCGCCCCCGTTTGAGGTGCTCGCCGCCATCCCGCGGCCCATCCCTCTTTCAGGGAGAGCGATCATGGTCCCGCTACGACCTGCCCGCCCTCCCCGTCCACGCTCGGAGCAGTACGCATGTTTGGTGGCGATCGCCTTTCACGCCTCGGTCACTTCAGCGCCCAGTTCCCGGACGCCGACGCCCTGCACAAGGGTCTGGCGCACTGGAACCACGCGCGCCTCGCACCGACCGCGCCTGTCGATGACTGGCGCGAGGATCTCGACCGCGAGCGCCTGATGAAGCGCCTGGAGGGCGAGTTCATCGAGGCCTTCCGCGCCCATGTCGCCTCGCTGGTCGCCAAGGTCCCGGAGGATCCGGAAGGCTTCGTCGCCTGGTTCGAGGCGCTGAAGGACCACGGCCCCGGCCAATGGGACCCGCTGTTCGACTGGCTCGAGGGCGAGGCCTCGCTGGAGGACATCAAGTGGTTCCTGACCCAGGAGGCCGCCGGCGAAGCGGGTTTCGACGATCTGGTGGCCATGACCCAGGTCAAGATCCCCGACCGCGCCAAGCTGGAGCTGGCCCGCAACTACTGGGACGAGATGGGGCGCGGCAACGCCCGCGGCATGCACGGCCCGATGCTGGAGCGCACCACCGCGACGCTGGGCCTGACGCCGACCATCGACACCACCCTGTGGCAGTCGCTGTGCTTGGCCAACACCATGACCGCCTTCGCCACGACGCGCCGCTACGTCTGGCATTCGATCGGCGCCCTGGGCGTCGTCGAGCTGACGGCGCCGACCCGCGTGTCCTGCGTTGACGCCGGTCTCAAGCGCGTCGGGGTCTCTCCGGAGGCTCGCAAGTATTTCGCCCTGCACGCCCAGATCGACATCGAGCACTCAAAGGCCTGGAACGCCGAGGCCCTGATCCCGCTGGTGGCCGAGGACCCGTCGCGGGCCCGCTTCATCGCCGAAGGCGCGGTCATGCGCCTGATCTGCGGCGAGCAGTGCTTCGACACCTACCGCGCGCACCTGTGGGCTCACACCCACCCGCTCGTCTACGCGGCCGAGTGAGGACGCGTCATGGGTGAGGACAAGCTGCTCCGGTTCGCGATCGCGCCGACCACCGGCGGCGCGTGGCTGTGGCGAACGATCGAGCGCGACGGACGCATCCGGGCGCAGGGCATCGCGCCCACGAAGAAACTGGCGGCCGCCTTGGTCGTCCGAGACATCATCGCGGCGCGGCTTGCCCAGCCGGAGCACCTCGCCGCCCCTCTCCCCGCAAAGGCGGCATGATGCGCGTCATAGAGACCGCTGTTTACAAGGGTCCCCATCTCTACGCCTCGCGGCCGATGGTCCGCATCCAGCTGGACCTGGAGCAGTTGGAGCACTGGCCGACCAATCGGATCGACGGCTTCACCGATCGGCTGCTGGCCGCGCTGCCCGGTCTCGACGCCCACGGCTGCTCCTATCAGAGCCACGGGGGCCTGATCCTGCGGATGCGGGAGGGCACTTGGCTGGGGCACGTGATCGAGCACGTGGCGCTGGAGCTGCAGAAGCTGGTCGGGACGCCCGTGACCCGGGGCAAGACGCGCTCGGTCAAGGGGCGGCCGGGCGTCTACAATATCCTCTACGCCTATGACGGCGCCGGTCTGGGCCGCGCCGCTGGCCGCGCAGCCGTCGAGCTGGTCCACAGCCTGCTGCCGCGCGAGTTGCAAGGCGTCGACGGCCTCGAGCGCATCGCCGAGCCGCTGCTCGATCTCGCGCCGCCGTTGTTCGATCTGCCCCGGACGCTCGAACGCCTGAGCGCCATCGCTCGCCGCGAGGCTCTGGGTCCGACCACCCGCTCCCTCGTTCAGGAAGCACGGCGGCGCGGCATTCCAGCCGAGCGGCTGGACGAACACAGCCTGATCCAGCTGGGCTGGGGCGCGCGGCGCAAGCTGATCCGCGCCAGCATCACCGGCCAGACCAGCCACATCGCCGTCGAGACCGCCGGGGACAAGGCCCTGACCAAGGCGCTGCTGTCGGAGGTGGGCCTGCCCGTCCCGCGGGGCGCGGTCGTGCGAACGCTCGACGAGGCGCTCGCCCAGGCCGCGCGGATCAACGGGCCGGTGGTGCTAAAGCCGCTCGACGGCAACCACGGCCGGGGTGTCAGCCTGGACCTGCGCACGCCCGAACAGGTTCGCTGGGGCTTCGAGCAGGCGATCCAGCACGGCCGACGCGTGATCGTCGAAGAGCAGTTCATTGGTCGCGATTACCGGATCCTGGTCGTCGGCGGCCAAGTCGTCGCGGTGGCCGAACGGGTTCCTCCGCGCGTGGTGGGCAACGGCGAGAGCACAGTCAAAGAGCTCATCGAGGCTGTGAATCGCGATCCGCGTCGCGGCGTCGGCCACGAGAAGGTCATGACCCGCATCGCCATCGACGACCAGACGCGCGAGATGCTGGCCCGCGCGGGTCTCACCCTCGACGATGTCCCGCTTCCTGGCGCGGTCGTCGTCCTGCGGGCCACGGCCAACCTCTCGACCGGCGGCTCGGCGATCGACCGCACGGACGAGATCCATCCGGACAACCTCAGCATCGCCCGGCGCGCGGCCCTGACCGTGGGCCTGGATGTCGCCGGCATCGACTTCATCGCGCCGGACATCACCCGCTCGGTCCGCGAGACCGGCGGCGGCATCGTCGAGGTCAACGCCGCGCCCGGCTTCCGCATGCACCTCGAACCTTCCGAAGGACAGTCGCGCGACGTCGCCAAGGCCGTGGTCGCCGACCTCTTCCCGCCGGGGAGCCGCAGCCGCATCCCGATCGTCGCCGTCACCGGCACCAACGGCAAGACCACCGTGATCCGAATGGTGGCCCGCATCGCGCGCGAGATGGGCAAGACGGTCGGCCTGACCAACACCAGCGGCGTCTACATCAACGACGAGCAGGTGCGCGTCGCCGACGCCAGCGGCCCCAAGAGCGCCCGCATGGTGCTGCGCGACCCGACGGTCGATGTCGCCGTGCTGGAAACCGCTCGCGGCGGCATGCTGCGCGAGGGTCTCGCCTTCGACCGCTGCGACGTCGGCGTCGTGCTCAACGTCACCGCCGACCATCTGGGCCTGAAGGGCGTCGACACCCTGGAGGACCTGGCGGCCGTGAAATCGATCGTGGCCGAGTCCGTATCGCGGCGCGGCGTCGCGGTGCTGAACGGCGACGATCCCCTGACCCTGCGCATGGCGCGCCACGCCGGCGGCCGCGTCGCCTATTTCACCCTGAACGGCGGGCCCGAGATGAGCCCCTTCCTGCAGAAGCACGTGGCGCAAGGCGGCCTGCTGGTCGCGCGGGAGCCGTCGATCCACGGCGGCGAACTCGTGCTCTACGACCGAGGCCAGCGCTGGCCGGTGGTCGAGGCCGACGAGATCCCCGCGACCCTGCGCGGCCTCGCCGGCTTCAACATCGCCAACGCCCTGGCGGCGATCGCGGCGGGCCACGGCTTGGGCGCGAGCCCGGAGGTCATGGCGCGGGCCCTGCGGGCCTTTACCTCTTCGCACGCCGAGAACCCCGGACGCTTCAATGTGCATGACGCGCACGGCTTCCGCGTCATCGTCGACTACGCCCACAATCCTGGCGCCATGCGGGCGATCGGCGAGCTGATCGGCCGCCTGCGCTCGGACGTCGGCCGGGTGATCGGCGTGGTCAGCATCCCGGGCGACCGCCGCGACGAGGACATCCTGGAGATGGGCGCCTTGTCTGCGGAGATGTTCGACGAACTGATCTTCCGCGAGCGTCCGGACGGTCGTGGCAGGCCGGCCGGCTCGGTGGTGTCCCTGCTGACCGAAGGCGCCCTGAGCGCCGGCTTCCCCAGCGATCGCGTGCACCGGATCCTGAGCGAGGCCCGGGCCGTGGAGACGGGTCTGCGCATGGCGCAGCCGGGCGATCTGGTGATGGTCTTCCCGACCTCGGTGGACGCGGTGTGGAAGCAGGTGGTGGACTTCAAGCCCGTCGCCGCCGCGTTGGTCGAGCCGGGGAAGGACGCCTATGTCTGATCGACGCTGGGCGATTATCGTCCATGGCGGGGCGAAGGACATTTCTCCCGAGCGCTGGCAGATCCACCGGGACGGCTGCCTCGTCGCCCTCGCGGCTGGCCAAGCGATTCTGGAGGCCGGCGGCTCGGCGCTGGACGCCGTCGAGGCGTCGGTGCGCGCGCTGGAGGACGACCCGACCTTCAACGCCGGCTATGGCTCGGTGCTGAACGCCAAGGGCGAGGTCGAGTGCGACGCGGCGATCATGGATGGCCGGACCCTGGATGTCGGCGGGGTGGCGGCCGTGAAGACGCTGCGCCATCCGATCTCGGTGGCCACGGCCATGCTGCGGGAGCGCCCCGTCCTGCTCGTTGGCGAGGGCGCGGAGTGCTTCGCCCGTGAGATCGACGCCGAGCTCTGCGATCCGCGCGATCTGATCGCCCCGCATCAGGAAGCTGACGATCCCGGCTGCGACACCGTCGGCTGCGTGGCGCTCGATATCCACGGCGACATCGTCGCCGGCACCTCGACGGGCGGCTTGAAGGGCGCGCGCGCTGGACGGGTCGGTGACTCGCCCCTGCCCGGCTGCGGCCTCTACGCCGACAACGCCATCGGCGGCGTGTCTCTGTCCGGCGAGGGCGAAAGCCTGATCCGGGTGACGCTGGCCTCGCGCCTGATGCGGGCGCTGGAAAGCCTGCCGCCCGGCCCCGCGATCGAAACGGCCCTCGCCGCCCTCGCCCGCGTCGGCGGCGAGGCGGGCCTGATCGTCATCGACGCCGAAGGGCGCATCGACTGGGGACACAATAGCGCCCAGTTCGCCGTCGCCCACGCCACCTCGAACCGCCCGCCGCAGGCTTTCGTCAGCCGCGCCGAAGACACCGCCAAGGACACCGAATGACCCTCGCCCACGCCAATGCCGAAGGCCCGCTGATCATCATCGGCGGCCACGAGAACAAGGATGGCGACAAGGTGATCCTGAAGGCGGTGGCCGAGCGGCTGAAGGGCGGCCGGCTCGTCATCGCCACCGTCGCTTCGCACAATCCGGAAGGCTATTTCGAGACCTACCAGAAGGCCTTTGAGCCGCTGGGGATCAAGGAGCTGGTCGAACTCTATGTCGAGGATCGCGCCGAGGCGCACGATCCGGAGAAGCTGGCCCTGCTGGACGATGCGGCCGGGGTGTTCTTCTCGGGCGGCGACCAGCTGCGGATCAGCAGCCAGATCGGCGACACGCCGATCGAGGCCCGCATCCGCGAGATCTGGCGCGGGGGCGGCGTGCTGGCCGGCACCTCGGCGGGCGCCTCGGTGATGAGCGACACCATGATGGTGCGCGGCGCCAGCAGCGAGAGCCACCGGATCGGCGACCTGCAGATGGCGCCGGGGCTTGGTCTGGTCCGCGACGCGATCATCGATCAGCACTTCGCCGAGCGCGGCCGCATCGGCCGCCTGCTGGGCGCGGTCGCGCAGAGCCCGCGCGTGCTGGGCCTGGGCATCGACGAGGACACCGCCATCATCCTGGAGGGCGACGACTTCGACGTGATCGGCAGCGGCGCGGTCTATGTGGTGGACGCCGAGGGTGTCAGCGCCTCGAACATCGCCGAGGCGCGGGCCGAACGGGCCCTGTCGATCTTCGATGTCCGCATGCACGTCCTGGCCCACGGCGACGGCTTCAACCTCCGGACCCGGAGGCCGCACGGCCATCCGACGCCGCCGGCCGGCTAGGCGAGGCGGCGCACGACCACGCCGACCGCCGCGATCCGCTCGACGTCAGCGTAGCCCTCACCCCGCAGCTCGCCGGCGAAGACGTCGGGATCGAGTTCCTCGTAGGTCATCCTAAAGGACCTGTCCGCGATCAGGGTCTCAAGGGCGATGCGCAGCGCGTCGACGCCGCCATCCAGAATGGCGCTACCGGTGTAGAGAACCAAAGCGCCTCCGGGCGTGAGGCGATCAAGCGCCTGCGCGGCCCAGTCGAGCGAGAGACGCGCGCCGTGCATATCGCCGCCGTCTTTGTAGGCGCGCCCCGAGTTGCCGGCCACATAGGGCGGATTGGCGACGATCAGATCGTAGGACCCGTCCAAGGCGACCATTCCCGCGCCGAGGCGCGTCACGGCCGAGACCCCTGCGTGGGTCGCGTTGACCGCCGCGAAACTCAAGGCTTTCGGGTTGATGTCGCCAAGAGCGAGACGCGCGTGCGGAAACCGCCGCGAGGCGACCAGGCCGCCGACGCCCGCGCCGCAGCCAATCTCGGCGATCGAGGTCACCTCGCCGAGCGGCGCTTGCGCGATGAGGCGCGCGAAGCGGTACGAGTCCGGCCCCAGGAACACCGAGTCCTCCGCATTCGTTGGGTAGGCCGAATGGAGAAAGAGCATCCCGGCCAGACGCGAGACCCGCACGCGACTTCGGAAGTGGCCCCCATCGGCGTAAAGCACGCCTCCCGCCGCCATCAGCTCGAACAGCGTGTCGTCCAGGTCCGTCCGGTCGAACGCTTGGCTCCAGCCGAAGATAGCGCGCAGCGGGGCGGAGCGCGAGAGGCGCCGGTCTCGAGCGCGACGGCAAACAGAGGGCGTCGGCGCCACGAAATCATAGCCCCTCGTATCCAGCTCCTCCAACAGCGCCTCAAGCGCGCCTTGGCGGTCCAACATCGACTCGGACGGGATAGACCCCGGCGGTGCGTCCCAGAGCGAGCCCTCAGACCGCATCGGACTGAAGCCGCAGATAGGTCGGATCAAACAGGGCGAAGTCGGCGAGGCGGTCCCAGTCTGGAATGCTGACCCGGACGCCCTTCCATTCGATCAGTCCTTCCCGCCGCAGCTCCATCAGAACCCGGTTCACATGGATGGGCGTCAGGCCCAGCACGTCGCCGAGATCGGTCTGGGTCATCGGGATCTTCAGCTGCCCGTCGCTGGCCAGGCCCGCGGCCTCCAGCCGTCGATAGAGCTCGCAGACGAGGTGCGCCAGCCGGCTGGCGGCGTCCTGCTGGCCCATCGTCACCAGCCATTGCC
>JAYRLX010000185.1:0-7581 GCA_041905125.1 Caulobacter sp.
CGACGCGCCGACGGGGCCGCCGTGCCGGGCGGCTGATTCCCAGGGCTCACCAGAGCAGCGTCTTCACCCAAGTCGATCCGTCCGGCGCCGGCGAGACGACCTTGACCACCACCTGACTGTCCTTGGCCAACCAGAAGCGGGCTGGCGGCCATTCGGGATGGTTGTAGTCGGTGGTGACCACCCAGCAGTCGACCTTGCCGCCGGCTGAACTGTTCAAGGTCTCCGAGCCCGCGACCTTGAACAGGTATGGGGCCGGCGCGCCGCCGCCGGGATGGTGGAAGACGATATGCGCCTCGTAGCCCTTCGCCAGCGGAAGGGCCTGCAGGGTCTCCATGTCGGTCTCGAAATTGAAGGCCGGCTGGGGCGAGGCCATGTCGTAGGCGGCCTGGACATTGCCGGGCAGGTCCTTCAGGCCGACGATCCGATCGGGCTTGAAGTCGAAGCCCTCGATCTTGGTCTGGCCGTCCTTGCCTGTGGTGCTGCGCTGGTGGGTGAAGGGCCGGAAGGTCCCGAGTTCGAACCACGAGTCGAGCTGCTTGACCGTTCCCGGTGTGGCGCCGTCCCAGTGCTGGACGATGTGCAGCCGCTTCACGCCCGAAGCGTCCGGCTCGACGCGGATCTCGCGGGTCCAGACGTCCAGCGGCGTGATCGTATCGCCGACTTGGCGATAGCGCAGATAGCGGTGCGTGGCGGGCTTGATCTTGTCGAAGCGGGCGAGGGGCTGGCCGACCGGAACGGGCGTCGGCGCGGCCCATGCCGGAGCCGAGGCGACGAGAAGAACGGCGAACGCGGCGCCGACGGCCGCGCGGAACGGAAGACGCATGGAAAACCCCTGGGCGAAAAGCGACCGCATGTGATCGCGCCGCGCCCTGGGGAGCTACTTAAGCTTCGGTAATGCGTTCGTTCAGAGCGCCTTCTCCAGCACCACGAACGCCAAGTCGTCGCGCTGCGGCTGGCCGAAGCGCTCGTCGCCATAGGGGAAGGGCTGGGTCTCGCCGGTAAGCTGGTAGCCGCGACGCTGGTACCAGGCGATCAGCGTGTCGCGGACCGAGATGACGGTCATCCGCATGCGCCGGCCGCCCTTCGCCCTCGCATGCGCCTCGCAGGCTTCCAGCATGGCGCGGCCAATGCCGCCGTCCTGGCGCAGCGGCGAGACGGTGACCATGCCGACGTACCAGGCGCCACCGTCGGTGGGCTCCAGCCAGGCGCAGGCGTAGGGCTTGGCGGCGGCGTCGTCGCGGAAGGTCAGGATCGTCGCGCCGGGCTTGGCGGCGAGGTCGGCGCGCAAGGTCGCCTCGTCCGTGCGCTGGCCGCCCAGGAGATAGCTCTCGCTGGTCCAGCCCTTGGTCGCCAGCTCGCCCCGATAGGCCGAGTTCACCAGGGCGACGATGTCGGCCAGTTCGTGGTCTTCATGGGGCGTGGGCAGGGGCATGTCGTTTCCGTGCAGCGGGTAAGCTCGAATCGCTTAGCGTGAAGTGAGGCCCCAACTCCAGGGCCGACCACGGGGGTGGGCATGCCGGAACTTCTGATCGGCTGCGGCAACAGCCGCGACAAGCGTGTCGGCGATGCGTCCAATCCGGGTTGGAACGACTTGACCACGCTGGACATCGATCCGCACTCCGGCGCCGACGTCATCCATGACCTGAACGTCCTGCCCTATCCGTTCTCAGACGACCACTTCGACGAAATCCACGCCTATGAGGTGCTGGAGCACACCGGCCAGCAGGGTGATTGGCGGTTCTTCCTGGCGCAGTTCAGCGAGTTCTGGCGCATCCTGAAGCATGGCGGCCTGCTGTGCGCGACCTGTCCGTCCGTGACGTCGCGCTGGGCCTGGGGCGATCCGGGGCACACGCGGGTGATCCAGCCCGAGACGCTCGTCTTTCTGCAGCAGCCTCGCTACGAGCAGGTCGGCCGGACGGCGATGACCGACTACCGCGCCTTCTACCAGGCCGACTTCGATCTGGCGTTCAGCGAGGACAACGGCGAGAGCTTCAAGTTCGCGCTTCGGGCCATCAAGCCGTCGCGGATCCAGCCGAAAGCTTAGCGTCCCCGAACGCGCTTCCACGCGCCGCCGGTCATCCGCTTCACGACGCCGGCCTCGCGGCGGATCAGCTCCCAGGGATGGAAGGCCAGCCCCACCGTGTCGGCCATCGCCGCGCCGCGCGCGCCCATCGGCTGCTCGGGGCCCGTGGTGGAGTCGACGGCGGTCTGGTGCTCGATCTCGGCGTTTAGCTCCGCGCCGATCAGGATCGCCATGATCGAGAACCACACCCAGACCATGAAGGCGATGATCGCGCCCAGCGGGCCATAGGTCGCATCGTAGTGGGCGATCTGGTTGACGTAGACCGAAAAGCCCAGCGAGCCGAGTAGCCAGCCCGCCGAGGCCGTCACCGCGCCGATCCACACCCAGCGCCAGCGCGCCTGGGCCCGGCTGGGCGCGAAGCGGTAGAGCACCGCGAAGGCCGCGGCCGTCATCGCCATCACGATCAGCCAGCGGATGGGCGCCCAGTAGACGTCCAGCGCCGACATCCGCGCCGCCTTCAGCAGCAGGGGCGTGACGATCAGCACGGTCGACACCGCGGCCGCATAGAGCAGGGCGCAGAAGGTGAAGGCGTAGCTGAGCAGGGTGCGCCGGACGATGTGGCGCTTCTCCTCCTCGTCATAGGCGATGTTCAGGCCTTCGAAGAGGTTGCGCATGCTGGCGTTGGCGCTCCAGATCGACAGCAGCAGCGAGAAGCCGAACGCCACGCCCAGCTTGGTCTCGCCCTGGCTGGCCAGTCGCAGCATCTGCTCGCCGACGATCTTGACCACCGACGGCGGAAACACGCCGGCCATGTCGCGCAGCTGCTGCTCGACCGTCCGCACGTCGGCGAACAGGCCATACAGCGAGACGAAGGCGCCGATCGCCGGGATCAGGGCCAGCAGGGTGTAGAAGGTCACGCCCCCGGCGACGGCGGGCAGGCGGTCGACGCTGATCTCTCGCCAGGTGCGCCAGACGATGTCGCGCCAGCCCAGAAGCGGGATGTGGACTGGGTGGTGGGCCGCCCGGCCCCGGCGCGGCTCGGCCGTCTCGAAGTCGTGCGGCGGCATGGCGCGGGCTTCGGAAAGACCTGGCGGGTCCTCTAGCGGCGTCTCGGTCCGCTTGCGGGGCAGGGCGAAAGGCGCGGCCGCCAGCAGCACGATCCACGGCGCCAGGTGATAGGGCCGCGACTTCAGCCAGGACAGGATCGGACGCGGCTTGGCGTCGCTCATGAAGCGCCCTCCAGAGTTGCAAGAACCCCGACCTCAGCGCTCCGTTCCGCGCCGGGAACAGCCAAGCCTTGCCATGGCGCGAGTCGAGCCGGATGTTGCCGCGCCATGGACGCTCGCATCGCCTCGCTCTATCGCCACCCCGTCAAGGGGTTCACGCCCGAGCGACTGACGTCCGCGGCGCTGGAGGCGGGGGCGTGCTTTCCGTGCGATCGGCTGTACGCGGTCGAGGATGGTCCCAGCGGTTTTGATCCGGCCGCGCCTGATCACATCTCGAAGATGAAGTTCACGGTGCTGGCCAAGATTCCGGCCGTGGCGCGGGTCCGCACCGCCTATGAGGAAGTCACCGGCGTCATCTCCGCCAAGGCCGACGGTCACGCCGACTTCGCCGCTGACCTGCGCGGTCCGGCCGGCCGCGCCGACTTCGAGGCCTGGCTGGCGGCGTTCCTCGGCGAGGAGGCCAGTGGCCCGCTACGGGTCATCGAAGGCCCGGGCGCGCACCGGTTCATGGACAGCAAGTCCGGATTCGTCTCGATCGTGAACCTGGCCAGCGTGCGCGACCTTGGTCAGCGTCTCGGCCGGGACCTCGATCCCCTACGCTTCCGCGCAAACCTCTATGTCGAGGGTTGGCCGGCCTGGGTCGAGAACGACTGGACCGGCCGGACGCTGAGCGTCGGCGGCGCCACCGCCGAGGTCCTCAAGGCGCTCTTCGACCTCTACGGCCACATGTTCTGCGGGATCTACCTGACCGTTACCGAGGGCGGGACGGTGAGGGAAGGGGATGCGGTGGTCGTGAAGTAATTAAACCCCGTCATCCCGCGCTTTATGCGCGGGACCCATGGTTCAGCTTACACGTGAGGAGTCGCCCCGCTCCGCCCGTGCGGCGGATAAATGGGTCCCGCGAACAAGTCGCGGGATGACGGGCTTACTTTGACCCTGGGTGGCGTGCCTTTAACTCGGCGATGAACGCATCGAAATCGAAGTCCTCGACGAAGCCGCTCTCCTCGCCCTCTTCCAGCGCGGCCCTCAACTTAGCCAGCCTCGCTTCGTGTGCAGCGTCCTCGCGAGCCTGATCCATTTTCATCCTCCGCGTGTCCAAAGTAGCTCATCCGAGTCTCAAACACACCTCGCCTCCCGGCCGCCGACGCGCTAAATCCCCGCCCATGACCCTGACTCTCGTCAAAGCCTGGACCGCCGCCAAGGATCGCCTGAAGGACGCCGGCATCGATCAGCCGTCGATCGACGCCCGCCTGATGCTGGAGGTCGCCGCCGGCGTCACCCGCACCGAGATCGTCACCGATCCCTATCGCGAGCTCACCGCCGAGCAGCAGGCGATGCTCGACGAGTTCCTGGCCCGCCGCGCCCGCCGCGAGCCGGTCAGCCACATCATCGGCCGCAAGGGCTTCTGGAAGATCCTGCTGCAGGTGAACAAGAACGTCCTGACCCCGCGTCCCGAGACCGAGGTCATCGTCGACGAGGTGCTGAAGGCCTTCCCCGAGACCATGCCGTTCTCGATGCTGGATCTGGGCGTCGGTTCGGGCACGATCCTGCTGGCGGTGCTGGCCGAGCGGCCGGCGGCCAAGGGGCTGGGCGTGGATGCTTCCAGCGAAGCCCTGGCCGTGGCCCGCGACAACGCCGCCAATCTCGACCTCAACAACCGCGCGGCCCTGATGCACGGCGACTGGACGGCGGGTCTGGCCGACGCCAGCTTCGACCTCGTGGTCTCGAACCCGCCCTACATCCCGACGGCTGTGATCGAGACGCTCGAACCGGAAGTGCGCGACCACGAGCCGCGTCTGGCCCTGGACGGCGGCGAGGATGGCCTGGAGGCCTACCGCCTGCTGGCGCCCGAGATCCTGCGGGTGCTGAAGCCCGGCGGCATGTTCGCCGTCGAGATCGGCTACGACCAGTCCAAGGCCGTCGAGGCCTTGTTCAACGCCGCGGGCGCGCAGCAGGTTCGAACCATCAAGGACCTGTCCACGCACGACCGCGTGGTGACCGGGGTGAAAAATCCCTTGGAAACCGGGGCGTGAACCGCTAGACGAGTCCTGTCTCCTTCCAGATCGCCGGGTGATGGGAAAAGCGAGCGCTGACGCTTCAAGTGTCGGCCGCTGGCGAGGCTCCCCCGGCAGGCGCGCCCGGTCCGCCGGTCGCCGCGCCGCAAAGAGCAGGGCGGGGGCTCTACGGAAACCAGTGTCTCTGACATCGACGAGGGGTCGACCCGCCTAGAGACCAGCAAGGCCGGATGCGCCAGCTCAAGACTGACCTCCGGACAGGTTCAGAAGAGAACATGAGAGATTTCAAGGGCATGAAGCGCCAGCGGGGCCGCAACAATCGTGGCGGCAACGGCGGCAAGCCTCAGCAGCACAACGCCAACCGCGCGTTCGATTCGAACGGTCCGGAAGGCGTGAAGGTGCGCGGCGCGGCCCAGAGCGTCTACGAGAAGTACCAGCAGCTGGCGCGCGACGCCTCGTCGTCCGGCGACCGGGTGCTCGCGGAAAACTATCTCCAGCACGCCGAACACTATTTCCGCGTCCTGCGGGCCATCCAGCCGAATCGTCCGGTGGCCGACATCGTTGGCAAGGACGTCTACGCCGCCTACGAGATCGACTTCGAGGCCGAGCCGCCGGAAGAGCCGGAAGTCGCCGAGACGCCGGCCGAGGGCCAGGCCCAGGGCGAAGGCGCCGAGGGCGAGGGCGGCGAGCAGCGCCGCGACCGCTTCGAAGGCCGCGACCGTGACCGCAATCGGGACCGCGACCGCAACCGCGACGACCGGAACCGCGATGGCGAAGGCCGCCGCGACCGCGATCGTGACCGTTGGCGCGACCGCGACGATCGCGATCGTGACCGCAACCGCGATGACCGCCCCCGCGACGACCGTCCCCGTGATGACCGTCCGCGCGACGATCGGCCTCGTGACGATCGCCCGCGTGAAGACCGCTTCCGCGACCGCGACGATCGTCCGCGCGAAGACCGCGCCGCCGAGGGCGACCAGCCGCAAGGCGAGGGCGAGTACCGCGAAGGCCGCCGCCGCCGCGACCGCAACCGCGATCGCGACTGGCAGCCGCGCGGCGAGCGTGACCCGCTGGCCGTGATCGAGCCGGAAGCCTCGCCCCTGACCGCCGAAGCGCCGGCCAGCGAAGGCTCGCCCCTACTGCGCGGCCAGGACGGCGCCGTCAGCCACGCCCCGGCGTTCCTCGGCCGTAAGACCGAACGCGCCGCCGAGGCCGCTCCGGCGCCCGAGGCCTCGGCCGAAGGCGAAGAGGTCAAGAAACCCCGCCGCCGCCGCGCCCCGCGCAGCTTCGAGGCGGGCGAGGGCGCTCCGGCCGAGAGCGGCTCCGACGAGGGCTGATCCTTCAGGCTAGGACGATATGCGAAAGGGAGCCGCGAAAACGGCTCCCTTTTTCGTTGGCGGGATGTCGTCGAACTTCCGCCGCGGCGTGGCGTTAGCCTGGGTCATCCACCTCCAGGAGCCGCCCATGCGCCTCGTCGCCGCGCTCGCCCTTTCCATACTGGCCGCCGGGCCCGCCTTGGCGGCTTCCGGCGACTGGCGTTCCGACGCCGATCGAGCGGACATCCGACGGCTGGAGCGGCTGGACGAGGCGTGGAGCTCGGCGCTGTCAGAAGCGCGCGCCCAGGGCCGCGGCCGGGAGCTGACGCGTCTGGGCGTGCTGGTCGATCCCCGCGTGTCGCTGCCGCGCCCGCAGCCGGCGCCGGGAAGCTACCGCTGTCGCACGATCAAGCTGGGCTCGCAGAACGGCGGACCCGGCCTCGTCGCCTATGGTTGGTTCCGCTGCCGGGTGGAGCTGACGCCGGGCGGCGACCTGGTGCTGGAGAAGGTCACCGGCTCGCAGCGCCAGGCCGGCCATCTCTATCCCGAGGCCTCGCGTCGCCTGGTGTTCCTGGGCGCGGTCGCCTGGGGAAGCGGCGAGGGCCGCGCCCAGTACGGCCGGGATCGCGAGCGCGACCAGGTCGGGGTCCTCGAGCGCATCGGCTCCGGCCGCTATCGCCTGGCGTTGCCCTGGCCGCGACAGGAGTCGACGCTCGACCTGCTGGAGCTGCGGCGATGACGGCCGCGCCGTGGGTAGGATGACATTTCGGTAAGGTCGCGGCAGGCTCGGTTGCGCGCGGCGCGCTCGCCGACGATAAGCTTGTGTCGAGTTGGAAACATATCGAACGCCATGCGCCCAAGCCGCCTGATCACACCCCTGCTCCTGGCCGCCGCGACGGCCCTGGGCGGCTGCGCCTACAACGCCGACCTCGGCCGGGACCAGCTGCTGATCGTCAAGGACGACAACCTGGCCGCCGAGGGTGAGAAGGCCTGGGCCGACA
>JAYRLX010000186.1:0-7532 GCA_041905125.1 Caulobacter sp.
TCGTTCTCGATCTTCGCGCCCAACGCGGGCGGCGCGGACAGCTTCGATCCGACCATTTCCCAGACGGTCCTGATGGCGTCCGGCTTTGGTCTGCTGGTGGGTGCCCTGTTCGGCGGCGTGCAGACGCTGGCCTTGGGCGGCCTGGGCGCGCCGCGCTGGCCCTGGATCGCCGGCAATGCGGTCGGCTGGGCGCTAGGCCTGCCGGCGATCTATCTGGCCGCTTCGGGCCTCGCGCTGGGGCCCGTCTGGGCGCTAGGCGCCATCGGCGGCTTGGTGGCCGGCGCCCTGGTCGGGGCGGCGACCGCCGTCGCCTTCGCCTTCATGACGCGGAGGGGCTAGCCCTCCGCGCGGTGGACGACGCGGCCGTCGACCACCGTCATCAGCACCTGGCCCTGCAGGCGGCGGCCGTCGAACGGCGAATTCTTGGACTTCGACAGCAGGCGGGCCGCGTCGACGATGATCGGCGCGTCCATGTCGCACAGCACCAGGTCCGCCGGCGCGCCCGGCGCGATGCGGCCGCCGCGCAGGCCCAGAAGCTCGGCCGGCGCCAGCGTCACCGCGCGGATCAGGTCCACGAGGGCGATCCGCTCCTCGTGATACAGCGACAGCAGGGCCGGCAGCAGGGTCTCGAGCCCCACCGCCCCTGGCGCGGCCTCGTCGAACGGCAGGCGCTTGTCCTCGGCCGGAGCAGGGCTGTGCGACGACACGACGACGTCGATCAGGCCCGAGGCCAGCGCCTCGATCAGCGCCTGGCGGTCGTCCTCGCCGCGCAGCGGCGGATTGAGCTTGGCGAAGGTGCGGTAGTCGCCGATGTCCAGTTCGTTGAACGACAGGTGGTTGATCGACACCGAGGCGCTGATCCGCAGACCCTTGCCCTTGGCGCGCGACAGGGTCTCCAGCGCCTGGGCCGAGGTGATCTGGTCGACCAGCAGCTTGCCGCCTGTGGCTTCCAGCAGGGCGACATCGCGCTCCAGCATGATCCGCTCGGCCATCGGCGAGATCGAGGGCAGGCCCATGCGGCCGGCGAACTCGCCGCCGATCGCCGCGCCGCCCTTGCCCAGCCACGGGTCCATGGGCCGGTGGGCCAGAAGGGCGTCGAAGCCCTTCGCATAGGTCAGGACGCGCTGCATGACCTTGCTGTCGACGATCGGCTTGCCCGCGTCGGTGACGTAGACGCAGCCGGCCTCACGCATCAGGCCGATCTCGGCCATCTGCTCGCCCTTCAGGCCGCGCGTCGCCGCTCCGGCCACCAGGATGCGGGCGCTGTCGATGTCGCGGGCCCGGCGCAGGATGAAGTCGACCACGCTGGGGTCATCGATCGCCGGCGCGGTGTCGGGCTGGACCACGAACGAGGTGACGCCGCCCGCCGCCGCGGCCTTGGCGGCCGAGGCGAGGGTTTCCTTGGTCTCCGCGCCGGGCTCGCCGGTGCGGACGCGCAGGTCGATCAGGCCGGGGGCCAGCAGGGCGCCGCTGCAGTCGATGACGCGGACGGCCTTGGACAGCTTGCCGAACTCGCGGCCCTTGGCGACGTCGGTGATGACGCCTTCCGAGACGATGACGCCGCCGGGGCCGTCATAGCCGCTTTCCGGGTCGACCAGGCGGGCGTTGACGAAGGCGAGGGGCTGGGACGCGTTCATTGGGCCGCCTCCGAAGCGTGGCGTCCCGCCACGCTCGAATGTTTGATTTTGAGGCTGTTCATCGGCTCTCGCTGTCCCATCAAACGCCGACAGCCTCAATGCGGGCTGCGAGGCTGGTCAGCACCGCCATCCGGGCGGCGACGCCCATCTCGACCTGGTCCTGGATCAGGCTGACGGCCGGATCGTCGGCCACGTCGCTGTCGATCTCGACGCCACGGTTCATCGGGCCGGGGTGCATGACCTTGGCGCCGGGCGCGGCGCGGGACAGCTTTTCGCGATCAAGGCCGTAGAAGCGGAAGTACTCGCGGGTCGAGGGGACGAACGCCCCCTGCATCCGCTCCAGCTGCAGGCGCAGCATCATGACGACGTCGGCGCCGGCCAGGCCCGACTTCATGTCGTGGTGCACGGTGACGCCCCAGCGCTCGGCCTGGGCCGGCATCAGGGTGGGCGGGCCCACCAGCCGCACGCTGGCGCCCAGGGTGTGCAGCAGGGCGACGTTCGAGCGCGCGACGCGGCTGTGCAGCACGTCGCCGCAGATCGCCACGGTCAGGCCCGAGACCCGGCCGAAGGCGCGGCGGATCGACAGGGCGTCGAGCAGAGCCTGGGTCGGATGCTCGTGTTGGCCGTCGCCGGCGTTGACAACGTGGCCGCTGACCTTCTGGGAGAGCAGGGACGCCGCGCCCGACGAGGCGTGGCGGACGACCAGCAGGTCGGGCCGCATGGCGTTCAGCGTCACCGCGGTGTCGATCAGGGTCTCGCCCTTGGCCACCGACGAGGTCTTGGGGTTCATGTTGACGACGTCGGCGCCCAGGCGCTTGCCCGCCAGCTCGAACGAGCTCTGGGTGCGGGTGCTGTTCTCGAAGAACAGGTTCATCAGCGTCCGGCCCTTGAGGATGTCGAGGGTCTTGGACGTCTGCCGGTTCAGGGCCACGAAGGCCTCGGCCAGGTCCAGAAGCTCCACGGCCTGAAGCGCGTTCAGGTCGCCGGCGGACAGGAAATGGCGCTTGGGAAAGGCGAAGACGCGAGCGCGGATCGTCTCGATCGCCGCGTGGGCGGGGTCATGGGCTGAAGCCGTCATGAGCCCGCGTCATAGGCGGCTTTGGACGGGAAGGGAAGGTTAGGGGCGAAAACGGTCTGTGGAGGACGGAGCGGGCGAGTTCCTCCCCCGCGATGCGGGGGAGGTGGCCCAGAGGGCCGGAGGGGGCTAGCTCGGCCTATGTCCAGTTCGCCCCCTCCGTCGCTCCGCGACACCTCCCCCGTTTTACGGGGGAGGAACGTTTACGAGCGTTCGCGGCGTTCTGTTATCCGCGTATCCGGAATCGAACCGAACGATTTCAACCGCTTGCGACTTTTACACGCCGCTCTGTCATCCGCGTTGAAACCGCCTTCATACTGATCCCACCTCGTCGCGAGGAAAGGACGCATGGCCAGCGACCATTTGCGGCGGCGGGGGCGATCGAGCGGGGCGCTCGTCGGTGTGGGAAGTCCCACAACCGCATCCACGACGTTGGATGTGGGCCGCGAGCGTACAGGGGGGCTTAATAGCTCCTGTCCGGGACCAGGCTCGCTGCCTAGCCCGCCCGTCTGGGGCGTGAGCCTGGGGAGGCGCGAACACCGCCAAACCAGGGCGCTTTCGAATAACGGTCGCGCGGAGCGTCGGGCTTCGTCGAAACGGTAACAACATTAAAGCATTCCGGACGTCGTCCGGCGCTCCGCGTCCCTTTCCATCCCTTCAGCGGGAGACCGCGTGAGGCGGCGGGGGTGTGCCCCAAATCCTCCCCCGCTGGGGGGAGGGTTGGGGTCTACAGCCCCCGCAGCCGCTCCAGCGCGCCCTGCAGGATCCAGCCGGCGGCCATCTTGTCCACGACCTCGTCTCGACGCTTGCGAGACACGTCATGCTCGTCGATCAGCACCCGCGTCACCGCCGCCGTCGACAGGCGCTCGTCCCAGAAGGTGATGGGCAGGTCGGGCTTGAGGCGCAGCAGGTTGCGGCCCAGGGCCCGGTTGGACTGGCAGCGGACGCCTTCCGTGCCGTCCATGTTCATCGGCAGGCCGATGACGATGCCGACCGCGCCGCGGCTTTCCATCAGCTTGAACAGCTGCTCGGCGTCCTGGGTGAACTTGGTCTTTTCGATCAGGGCCAGCGGGCTGGCGACCGTGCGGGTGACGTCCGACACGGCTACGCCGATGGTCTTCTCGCCCGGGTCCAGGCCCACCACGGGGGCGTACTGGGGCAGGGCGGCGGCGAAGTCTTCGATGTCGAGAACGGGCATGGCTCTCTTTATCAGGAGCCGCGCCGCTTGAAACCTCGCCCGTGGCCTAGTAACCGACGCGTTCGAATTTCAGGAGATCCCCATGGCCATTGACGCCGCCACGGTGCGGAAGGTCGCCCGGCTCGCCCGCATCGCCGAACCCGAAGAGCGCATCGAGGCTTTGGCTAACGAGCTCAACGGCATCATGACCTGGATCGAGCAGCTGGCCGAGGTCGACACCGACGGCTGCGAGCCGCTGACCAGCGTCGTGGCCTCGGGCCTGCCGATGCGCGAGGACGTCGTAACCATGGGCGGCGATCCGGCCAAGGTGACCGCCAATGCGCCGAAGTCGGTCGGCAACTTCTTCGTCGTGCCGAAGGTGGTCGAATAATGAGCGCCCTCACCAACCTGACCCTGAAGGCCGCCGTCGATGGCCTGGCCAAGGGCGAATTCACCTCGGTCGAGCTGACCAAGGCGCACATCGAAGCGATCGAAGCCGCGCGCGGCCTGAACGCCTACATCCTGGAGACGCCGGAAAAGGCGCTCGACATGGCCGCCAAGTCCGACGCCCGCCGGGCCGCGGGCGCGGCCGGCCCGCTGGAAGGCGCGCCGCTGGGCGTGAAGGATCTCTTCTGCACCGAGGGCGTGCGCACCACGGCCTGCTCGAAGATCCTCGAAAACTTCGTCCCGACCTACGAGTCGACGGTGACCAGCCAGCTGTGGCGCGACGGCGCGGTGATGCTGGGCAAGCTGAACCTCGACCAGTTCGCCATGGGCTCGTCGAACGAGACCTCCTATTTCGGCCCGGTCACCAACCCCTGGCGCGCCCAGGGCTCGACCAAGGCCCTGACGCCGGGCGGCTCGTCCGGTGGCTCGGCCGCGGCCGTCGCCGCCGACCTGTGCCTGGGGGCCACGGCCACCGACACCGGCGGCTCGATCCGCCAGCCGGCGGCCTTCACCGGCACCGTCGGCATCAAGCCGACCTACGGCCGCTGCTCGCGCTGGGGCGTCGTCGCCTTCGCGAGCTCGCTGGACCAGGCCGGCCCGATCGCCAAGACCGTCGAGGACGCGGCCCTGCTGCTGACCTCGATGTCGGGTCATGACCCGAAGGACTCGACCAGCCTCGACATCCCGGTTCCGGACTTCACGCAGTTCGTCGGCAAGTCGGTGAAGGGCCTGAAGATCGGCATTCCGAAGGAATACCGCGTCGACAACATGCCGGCCGAGATCGAGAAGCTCTGGCAGGACGGCATCGCCTGGCTGAAGGAGGCCGGCTGCGAGATCGTCGACATCAGCCTGCCGCACACCAAGTACGCCCTGCCGGCCTACTACATCGTGGCCCCGGCCGAGGCGTCGTCGAACCTGGCTCGCTATGACGGCATGCGTTACGGGCTTCGCGAGGATGGCGCGACCCTGACCGAGATCTATGAGAATACGCGCGCCGCGGGCTTCGGCGACGAGGTCAAGCGCCGTATCCTGATCGGCACCTATGTGCTCTCGCACGGCTATTACGACGCCTACTACCTGAAGGCCCTGAAGGTGCGTCGCCGCATCGCCGAGGACTTCGACAACGCCTGGACCAAGGTCGACGCGATCCTCACCCCGACCGCGCCCTCGGCGGCGTTCGGCCTGGGCGAGAACAGCAACGATCCGATCGCCATGTACCTGAACGACGTCTTCACGGTGACGACGAACCTGGCGGGCCTGCCCGGTCTGTCGCTGCCCGCTGGCCTAGACGCCAACGGCTTGCCGCTGGGCCTGTAGATCATCGGCAAGCCTCTCGACGAGGCCACGGTGTTCTCGGTCGCCGGAGCGGTCGAGAAGGCGGCCGGCTTCAAGGCCAAGGCCGAGAAGTGGTGGTGATCTAGAGAAAAGGGTGGCTCCTCGCGGAGCCGCCCTTCTTCGTTCGAGGGTGTGGGACCCTTGGTTACATCGGGTTGCTAGGCTCGGTGGTCGGAGCCGTCGCCTGAGGCACGACCAGCGGAGCCGGTTCGGCGATCGCCGGAGCCGGAGCCGGAGCGGCGCTCACGGTCGGCGGCGCGGCCGGGACGGTGGCGCTGACATTGGCCGAGGCGCTGCCGGCGTCAGGCGCGCTGGCCTCGACCGGCGCGGTGCGACGGGCGGCCGGACGGGCCGGGGCGGCGGCGCGCGGCGTGGTCGAGCGTGCGACCGGGGCCGGAGCGGTAGTCTCGTTGGCCGCCACCTCGGTCGGCTGCGGGATGGGCGACGGCGTCGCTTCCGGAGCCAGCGGAGCCTTCAGCGGCGCGGGGCTCTCGGCGGCGGCGACCTGCAGAGACTGCGGATCGGTCGGGGCTTCGCTCCGGTTGGCCGTCATGCCCCAGATCAGGGCGCCGGCGGCGACCGCGACCACGGGGACGCCGATCAGCAGCGGCAGGTTGTTCGACGCCTTCTTCTTCGGCGTGCGAGCATAGACCGGCTGCGAGGGAAAGAGAGCCGAAGCATTCGAGTCGGTCGCGACGGCGGGTTCGGGAGCGTCGAAGTTCAGAGCGGGGCGGGTAGTGTAAGCGGTGGGCATTTCTACCTCCGTAAGTGAGCTGTTCGAGAAAATGAACGGCGCGAAAACTCAGCGGTTCCCTTGCCCCGCAATGGCGCCGGATTTGACGGATTCTCGCCTTATTCTGGAAGGCGGAAAAACGAACGCTTCCGCTTGCCGCCAACACCTGCAAAGCCTTGTGGGCTTTTCGGTTGGAGAACATGTCCAGAGCGCCCTCCCAGAGCTTTTCCGGCCTAGGGCGCTTGATGTAGAGAGACGGCCATGACGCAAGAATCCAAACAGATCCAAGGCCGCACCGGCCCCTGGGAAATGGTCCTCGGTCTCGAGGTGCACGCTCAGGTCGCCAGCAAGTCCAAGCTCTTCTCCGGCGCCGCCGTCGGCTTCGGCGCGGGTCCAAACGAGCAGGTGAGCCTCGTGGACGCCGCCATGCCGGGCATGCTGCCGGTGCTGAACAAGTTCTGCGTCGAGCAAGCCGTGAAGACGGGCCTTGGCCTGAAGGCCCAGATCAACCTGAAGAGCCGCTTCGACCGGAAGAACTACTTCTATCCGGACCTGCCGCAGGGCTATCAGATCAGCCAGTTCGACCAGCCGATCGTCGGCGAGGGCGTGGTGAGCGTCGAGCGCGACGACGGCACGACCTTCGACGTGCGCATCGAGCGCCTGCACCTGGAACAGGACGCGGGCAAGTCGCTGCACGACCAGGATCCGAACGCGACCTATGTCGACCTGAACCGCGCGGGCACGGCGCTGATGGAGATCGTCTCCAAGCCCGACATGCGCACCTCGGAAGAGGCGGCCGCCTACGTCAAGAAGCTGCGGACGATCCTCGTCTATCTGGGCACCTGCGACGGCGACATGGAGAAGGGCAACCTGCGCGCCGACGTGAACGTCTCGGTCTGCCGTCCTGGCGACTACGAGAAGTTCCGCGCCACGGGCGACTTCAAGCACCTGGGCACGCGCTGCGAGATCAAGAACGTCAACTCGTATCGCTATATCCAGCAGGCCATCGAGTACGAGGCCCGTCGCCAGATCGAGATCCTGGAAGACGGCGGCAAGATCGACCAGGAGACCCGCCTCTACGACCCGAACAAGGGCGAGACCCGTTCGATGCGGTCGAAGGAGGAGGCG
>JAYRLX010000187.1:0-7522 GCA_041905125.1 Caulobacter sp.
GGGGTCTGCTCGGCCGGCTTCAGCACCACGCAGTTGCCGGCCGCCAGGGCGGGCGCGAGCTTCCAGCAGGCCATCAGCAGCGGGAAGTTCCAGGGAATGATCTGGCCCACCACGCCCAGGGGCTCGTGGAAGTGATAGGCGATGGTGTCGTGATCGATCTCGGAGATCGAACCTTCCTGGCTGCGCAGGCAGCCGGCGAAATAGCGGAAGTGGTCGATGGCCAGCGGAATATCGGCGGCCATGGTCTCGCGGATAGGCTTGCCGTTGTCCCAGGTTTCGGCCGTAGCGAGGAGCTCAAGGTTCTCCTCCATGCGGTCGGCGATGCGCAGCAGGATGCGAGAACGATCGGCCGCGCTGGTCTTACCCCACGCGGCCTTGGCGGCATGGGCCGCGTCCAGGGCGCGCTCGATATCCACGTCTTGTGAGCGGGCGATCTCGCAGATCTTCTTGCCGTGGATCGGCGAGCTGTTGTCGAAGTAGCGTCCGTCGGCCGGCGCCATCCACTGGCCGCCGATGAAATTGTCATAGCGAGCCTTGAACGGCGGGCGCGCGAGGGACTCGATGAATTCGGGTTTGGTCATGGTTTCCTCCATGCCGCCTTCTCGGCGGGCTTCTGGAGGGAAGTGTGCGGCCCTGTTCTTCGTTCGGCGAAGCTGGCGCGAGGCGCGGCGAGGACGATGTGTCTCAGATCTGAGACAGGTTCAGTGGAATTCGCGACCGCGTTCCAGGCCAAGCCGCCTGAGTTTGCGGTTCAGCGTCGCGCGCGACAGGCCCAGAAGGCTGGCGGCCGCCGAGACATTGCCGCCGGCCTGGGTCAGGGCGCGGCGGACGGCGGCGCGCTCGGCGTCATCCAGACCGGCCGAACGGTCGGGCGAGGCGAGCCCGCGCCGCAACGTCTCGTCGGTCAGTCTCAGCGCCTGCCGCGCCGCGCGGGTGGCCCCGATCACGAGGTCATCGCCATCGACCGCCAGCATCGGAACGGAGGCTCGCTCCGCGCCCGTCTCCGACAGCAGGACGATCCGGGCGTTCGGGAAGGCTTCCCGGAAGGCCTTGGCCTCGATCCTTCGGGCCGCGTCGGTGACGATGCGCTCGACCATGCCCGTCAGGGCCTCGAGCCCTGGGCGACAAGAGGAAACGTCGAGCGCCCCCGCGACGCGCCCCGTCGGATCGAACAAGGGGGCGACGGTGCAGGAGAGGCCGATATTGCGGGTGTGGAAGTGTTGGTCCCGATGGACCGTCAGCACGCGCTGTTCGGTCAGGCATGTGCCAATTCCGTTGGTGCCCTCGCGCGCCTCGCTCCAGACCGCGCCCTGCCAGAGACCCCAGCGGCGGAAGACCGCGTCGTCGCCTTCTACGCCCCGGCGATCGACCGGTACGCCGTCAGCGTCGGTCAGCAGAACACAGCAGCCGGCGTCGCCCACCGCCTGGAAGAGGGCGTCGAGATTGTCCTGGGCCGCGGCGAGCAGCGGACCCATGCGTTCCTGCGCCAGGCGCAGCTCGGCACCCGTCAGGGTCTCGGGCGGCTTTCGATTTTCCGGATCCAGGTGATGCTGGGTCAGGCAGCGTCGCCACGAGGCGGCGATCGGCGACAGGGCCGGCGCGGCGCCGTCGCGCAGCACCGAAAGAACCCTTTCGGCATGGCCGTTGGCCATAGCGTTTCCTCCGCGGACGAGTGTCCCCCCATCCAGACCTTCAGCATGACGCAACGTCAGTCGATGACGCAATACGGGATTTTACGTGTGGTCGCACCGCTTTGGGCTTAAACGGGCGCGAGGTTTCTCAGGAGTTTCCCATGCTGCTCGCACTGTCCACCTGGGCCGAGATCGAGGCCTATCTGAAGACGAACCAGACGGTGGTGGTGCCGATCGGCTCCAATGAGCAGCATGGTCCGACGGGCCTTTTGGGCACCGATTGGCTATGCCCCGAGATCATCGCGCACGAAGCCCAAAGGCGCGCCGACAAGGTGCTGGTCGCGCCGACCTTCAACATCGGCATGGCCCAGCATCACCTGGCCTTCCCGGGCACCATCTTCCTGCGGCCCTCGACCTTCATCGCCGCGATCGGAGACTGGGTGCGCTCGCTGGGCGCCCACGGGTTCAAGCGGATCTATTTCCTGAACGGCCACGGCGGCAACGTCGCCTCGATCGAGGCGGCCTTCTCCGAGATCTACGCGGAGTACAGCTTCCGCAAGGAACGCGCGCCGTTCGCGCTGAAGCTGAAGAACTGGTGGGACTTGGCTGGCGTCAACGCCCTGGCCAACAGCCAGTTTCCGACCGGCCACGGCAGCCACGCCACGCCGTCCGAGATCGCCGTGACCCAGTGGGCCTATCCCGAAACCATCAAGACGGCTGCCTATGAGCCCAAGATCGCGCCGACGGGGCCGATCCGCGAGGCGCTGGATTTCCGCGCGCGCTACGCCGACGGCCGCATGGGCTCGGATCCGGCCCAGGCCACGCCTGAGAAGGGCGGGGCGCTGGTCGATCTGGCCGCCCGGTCGCTGATCGAGGACTTCCAAGCCTTCTCGGCCGAGGCCACGCCCGCCTAAACGGGGCGTCGCGCCAGGACCGGCTGGCCATGGCGCGCGGCCATCACCTCGCCGATCACCGCCACCGCCACCTCGAACGGCGCCTTGCCGCCCAGGTCGAGGCCGATGGGCGCGCGCAGCTTGGCGAGGTCGCGGTCAGAAAGGCCTTCGGACCTGAGGCGTGCGAGGCGCTCGGGGAGACGACGCCGCGCGCCAAGCAGGCCCACATAGGGCGTTTCCGAGGGCAGAGCCGCCTTCAGCGCGGCGTGATCCTGCTCAGGCTCGTGGCCGCAGACCGCGACCGCCGTCCAGGCGTCCAGACCGATCTCAGCCAAGGCGGTCTCGACGCTGTCGCGACGGTAGGCCACGCCGGCCAGCGGCGGCGGCGTGGAAGGGCCTTTCGGTCTGACCAGCGTGGTCTCGAAGCCCGATTGCGCGCCCAGGCTCGCGACAGCCAGGGCCGTGGGATCAGCGCCGACGACGATCAGGCGCGGCTGGGGGTCGTAAGCTCGCTCGAAGGCCCTCGGCCAGGGGGCTTGCGGCTCCTCCGCGCACAGGCGGCGCGCGCCGTCGCTGACCCAGAAGGCGGGGAGGCGTCGCTGGGAGAGGTCAAGAAGCGCCCTTACGGCCGCGTCGTCTGGCGGTATCCGCTCGACCAGGATTTCGATCCGCGCGCCGCACAGCAGGCGGATATCCGGCCAGGGGCTGCCCTCGCCGTAGACCAGGCGCCGCGCCTGCCCGTCCACAAGACATGCTCGAGCGTGATCTTCGACGTCAGCCTCGATGCAGCCGCCGGACAGAAAGCCGGAAACGATTTGCGCGCCAAACACCATCTGCGTCCCGACCGGACGGGGGCCGCCGCCGCCCAGCGAAACGATCGTCGCCAGGGCCGCCGGGCCCCGCGAAAGCGCTTCGGACAAGGCCGGACGGGCGTCGTCGGCCATGCCATGCATCGGCCAATCCGCGTCGGAGCGATGGTTCATCATTGGGACCAACTTTAACCCCTCGGCAAGGTTCCAGAAACCTGATGTTCAAACCTTGGCGCGTAGCGTCGGTCTTCGATTAGTGATTTCCCGCACGGATGGCATGTCCATTTCGGTCTCAAAATTGGGTCTCGCGGCCGCGCAGTTCGGCCTCGATGGCAGCGGTTCCGCGCCTCGCGGCCGCTCGCCCGAAGTCGAGACCCGCGAGATTCTGAACATCGCCGCCCGCGCGCGTCTGTCCGTGTTGGACGCCTCCGGCCTGTTCGGCCGCGCCGAAACCATCCTGGGCGAACTCCTGCCGCGTCCGACGCCGTTCCGCGTCACCCTGGCCGCCGGTCGCGCCGATCGCGGCCCGGACTATGTCGAGGCGGAGGCCCGGGCCACGCTCCGTCGCCTGGGCGTCGAGCGCGCGGACTCCATCATCGTTCATTCCCCGTCGGAATTGTTCGGCGCGCATGGTCCGGCGCTCTGGGAGCGTCTCCAGCGCCTGAAGGATCAAGGCGTGTTCGCCAAGATCGGCGTCGCGGCTCACGCCTCGGACGATCCCGTCGGCGTCGCCAAGCGCTTCAAGCCCGACATCCTGCAAGCCCCCGCCAGCCTGCTCGACCAGCGCCTGCTGGCCGACGGCTCGCTGCAGCGCATCGCTGGCATGGGGATCGAGGTGCACCTGCGCTCGATCTTCCTGAACGGCCTGCTGTTCCTGCCGCCGGACCGCGTGCCGGCTCAGTTGAAGGGCGCCTCGGGGCGTCTTTCGCGTGTTCGTCGCATGATCGCCGAAGGCCGCTCGGACCCGCTGCAGGCGGCGCTGGGTTTCGCGCTTTCGCGTCCGGAAGGCTCCGCGGTCCTCGTCGGCGTGAACTCGGCCGCCGAACTGTCGGCGGTGGTGGCCGCGGCCTCCAGCCCGCCGCCGGATCTGGACTGGGACGAGATGGCGATCGACGATCCGGTCGCGCTCGACCCGCGACGTTGGGTCGCCTGACAGATGTCGCGCCGACGCGCCGGTTCCCCTGGCGCGTCCCTAGAATCAGCTTGGACAATGATCTGGCCGAAGGTCGCCGGCGCGATCTCCGGCTGAAGACCGTCAACGCCTATTAACCCTATGGTTCACTCGGATTTTAAGACTTCCAGCCTAGCTTGATCCCAACTGAGGGAGAGATGCGACATGATCCTCGCCGTGCTGCAGGCCCGGATGGGCTCCACTCGACTGCCAGGCAAGTCGATGGCTACGCTTCGCGGCGAGCCGATGATCATCCGCCAGCTGGAGCGCCTGCGCGGCGCGCGCTGCCTTTCCAAGATCATTGTCGCCACCAGCGCCGACACGGTCGATGACGCTCTGGCGGGGTTCCTGGTGTCGCGCGGCTACACGGTCCACCGCGGAGCGGGCGCGGACATCCTGGCGCGTATCGCCCGCTGCGCCGAGACGATCAGTTCGGTCAGCCACGTGGTTCGCCTGAAAGGCGATGCGCCGTTCGTGGATCCCGGCGTCATTGACGAGGCCATCCGCCTGGCCCTGGCCAGCGGCGCCGACTACACGTCCAACCGCGTCCAGCGCACCTATCCGGCCGGTCTCGAGGTCGAGGTGATCAAGGCTGGCGCGCTGCAAGCCGCGGCCGCCGAAGAGCGCGATCCGATGGCGCGCATCTCGCCCACCGCCGCGATCCGCAATCAGCCTGGCCGCTGGACTCAGGCGCACCTGACCGCGCCGCGCGACTGGTCGCGCCTCGACTGGCGGGTCAAGACGGCCGCGGACCTCGCCTTCGCGCGCTCGGTCTACGACGCCTTGCATCCCGTCGATCCGGGCTTCCGGATGAACGACGTGCTGGACATGATCGGCAGCCGCCAGGACATCGCCCGCTTCGCGGCGTGACCGGCTCCCCGGCCAAGACCGGGGAACCGAAGATCCAGGCCTACTGCCAGGCGCCGTAGGGGTCGATCGACGTCTTGCCTAGCGCCTCGGCGACGGCCGGGTGCGTCAGCTGGCCCTTCAGCACGTTGAGGCCGCGCGCCAGGTGAACGTTCGACTTCAGCGCGTCGAGGCCCTTGTCGGCCAGCGCCAGACCGAACGGCAGGGTCGCGTTGCCCAGAGCCTCGGACGAGGTGCGCGGCGCGGCGCCCGGCATATTGGCCACGCAGTAGTGCACGACGCCGTCGACCACGTAGGTTGGCTCGGCGTGGGTGGTGGGCTTGCTGGTCTCGAAGCAGCCGCCTTGGTCGATCGAGACGTCGACCAGCACCGAGCCGGGCTTCATCTGCCTCAGGTGTTCGCGGCGCACCAGCTTGGGCGCGGCCGCGCCGGCCGTCAGCACGGCGCCGATCACGACGTCGGCCTTGAGGATCTCATCCTCGACCGCGGCGAAGGTCGAGTAGCGGGTCAGGATGCGGCCCTGGTAGAGGTCGTCCAGCTCGCGCATGCGCGGGATCGAACGCTCCAGAACCACGACCTCGGCGCCCAGGCCCGCCGCCATGCGGGCGGCGTTGCTGCCCACCACGCCGCCGCCCAGGACGGCCACGCGCGCCGGCGGCACGCCGGGCACGCCGCTGAGCAGCAGGCCCATGCCGCCGTTGTGCTTGAGCAGGGTCTCGGCCGCCGAGAAGACGGCGATCCGGCCCGCGACTTCCGACATCGGCGCCAGCAGCGGCAGGCCGCCGCGCGCGTCGGTGACGGTCTCATAGGCGATGGCCGCGCAGCCGCTGTTCAGCAGGCCCTCGGTCTGGGCAGGATCGGGCGCCAGGTGCAGGTAGGTGAAGAGGATGTGGCGCGGTTCGAGCTTCTCCCACTCGACCTTCTGCGGTTCCTTGACCTTCACGATCATGTCCGCGCCGGCGAACACCGCAGCGGCGTCGGGAGCGATGGTCGCGCCCGCCTTGACATAGGCTTCGTCGGCATAGCCGGCGCCGAGGCCGGCGCCCGACTGGACCAGCACGGTATGGCCGTGGCCGACATATTCCCGGACGGCCGTCGGCGTCAGGCCGACCCGGTGCTCGCCCGGTTTGATCTCTGATGGGACGCCAACCCGCATGATGCTTCCTCCAAAAGCGCTTTCCCGGAATTCTGCTCTTCGGACGGCGCAGTTTCCTTGGTGATTTCGTGCTTTGGCGCTACGCTGATGCAGGATTCCTGCGCCGAACGGGCCGAACATGACGAAACCCGCCGTCAATCTCGATGGTTTCGACCGGAAGCTCCTCAACCTCCTGCAGAGGCGGGGGAGAGCCAGCTATGTGGAAATGGGCGAGGCGGTGAATCTTTCCGAGTCCGCCTGCCTGCGCCGGGTCCGGGCCTTGGAAGAGTCCGGGGTGATCAGCCGATACGCCGCCGTAATCGATGAGCGCGCGGTCGGCCTGCCGCTCAGCGTCTTCGTCACCGTGACGCTGTCGTCCCAGGCGGAGTCGGCCCTGAGCGCGTTCGAAAAGGCCGTCGCGAGCGTGCGCGAAGTCGCCGAATGCTACCTGATGACCGGCGGATCGGACTATCTGCTGCGGTTGGTGGTTCGGGACGTGGACGATCTTGAGCGGGTCCACGCGCAGGAGCTCACCCGTATTCCGGGGGTGGTCCGCGTGAGCTCGAGCATCGCGATGCGCACGGTGGTCAAGCGCGTTGAATTGCCGCTGTAGAGCGCGGTTAACGTTCCTTAGAGCCGTTCTGGTCTAGCTGTTCTCCGACATTGATCGACGTCGGGGGACGAGATGGTTTCGAGACGACTGCTGCTGGGCGCGCTCATCGGCGTGGCGGCGCCGGCCCTGGCCTTCGCCGAGGGCGAAGGCGGCTCGCCCAGTCTCCTGACCAAGAAGGGCCGCCGCACGTCGCGGGCGCTCAAGCATCAGGCGACTGACAAGGCCGCGTTGGACAAGGCGCTGGCGACCGTCAAGCCGATGGAGCCGGAACCGGCTCACGCGCCGGCGCCCGCCGACATGGCCATCAGCCCGGACGAGGCTCTCGGGCGCCTGAAACAGGGCAACGCCATCTTCGCAAGAGGCGGCGCCAACATCTCCCTGCCGTCGATGGCCCGCGTGGCCA
>JAYRLX010000188.1:0-7454 GCA_041905125.1 Caulobacter sp.
GTTTCGACCGTCCGGGTCAAGAACGTATGCCGCATAATTGTTGGGTTGTTAGTGAGGGCGCACGCCCGGCGCGCCGTTGTCGGTCCCGCCCGCCGCCAGGGCCGCGGCGTAAAAGGCGTCGACCTGGGCCCGGTCGGCGGCCAGGAAGGCCACATGCATCGGCCCGGTCACGGCCGCGCCCTGGCTGACCCAGAAACTGGGCTTGCCCGCCTGGATGTCGCGGCGATCGGCGGTGGCCCCATAGCCGATGAAGGCCGTGCTCCCCGTCTCCTCGGCGCTGACGCTCATCACCACGCCAATCCCGAGCGGCGCGAAGGCCGCGTCATAGAACGCCTTGGCGGCCTGGAGATCGCGCACCGTCACGCCCATATGGTCGATCATGAAAGCCGCTCCCGTTAACCGCCCGACGAAAAAACTTCACCCTGGGCGTTCTTGACTCCCCGAGGGCCGGCGCCTAACTGACGCTCGTCGTTAGCACTCGGAGGGAGCGACTGCTAACAGCACCGCTCCCCCTGCTGACGAAGCCATTAAATCAAACCGTTCCGACGGAGAACCACAATGAAGTTTCGTCCCCTGGGCGACCGCGTCCTCGTGAAGCGCGTCGAAGAAGAAACCAAGACCAAGGGCGGGATCATCATTCCCGACACGGCGAAGGAAAAGCCGCAAGAAGGCGAAGTCGTCGCGGTCGGCCCGGGCGCTCGCAACGACAAGGGCGAAATCGTCGCCCTGGACGTCAAGGCTGGCGACCGCATCCTGTTCGGCAAGTGGTCGGGCACCGAAGTGAAGGTCGACGGTCAGGACCTCCTGATCATGAAGGAAAGCGACGTCCTGGGCGTGGTCGAGGCCTAAGCCTCCTCCGTCCTTCGACGCTTTCTCCCCTAACCTCTTTCCAGAAAGGCACCACACATGGCCGCCAAAGACGTCTATTTCTCGTCCGACGCCCGCGACCGCATGCTGCGCGGCGTCAACATCCTCGCCAACGCGGTGAAGGTCACCCTGGGCCCCAAGGGCCGCAACGTCGTCATCGAAAAGTCGTTCGGCGCTCCGCGCACGACCAAGGACGGCGTCTCGGTCGCCAAGGAAATCGAACTGTCGGATAAGTTCGAGAACCTCGGCGCGCAGATGATCCGCGAAGTCGCGTCGAAGACCAACGACAAGGCCGGCGACGGCACCACGACCGCCACGGTCCTGGCTCAAGCCATCGTCCAGGAAGGTCTCAAGTCGGTCGCCGCCGGCATGAACCCGATGGACCTGAAGCGCGGTATCGACAAGGCCGTGCTGGTCGCCGTCGAGGACATCAAGAAGTCCTCGAAGAAGGTCACCACCAACGCTGAAATCGCTCAGGTCGGCACCATCTCGGCCAACGGCGACAAGGAAGTCGGCGAGATGATCGCCAAGGCGATGGACAAGGTCGGCAACGAAGGCGTGATCACCGTCGAAGAAGCCAAGACCGCCGAGACCGAACTCGACGTCGTCGAAGGCATGCAGTTCGACCGCGGCTACCTGTCGCCGTACTTCATCACCAACGCCGACAAGATGGAAGTTCAGCTGGAAGAGCCGCTGATCCTCCTGTTCGAAAAGAAGCTGTCGTCGCTGCAGCCGCTGCTGCCGGTGCTGGAAGCCGTCGTCCAGTCGGGCCGTCCGCTGCTGATCATCGCTGAAGACGTCGAAGGCGAGGCCCTGGCCACGCTGGTCGTCAACAAGCTGCGTGGCGGCCTGCGCGTCGCCGCCGTCAAGGCTCCGGGCTTCGGCGACCGCCGCAAGGCCATGCTGGAAGACATCGCCATCCTGACCGGCGCCCAAATCGTCAGCGAAGACCTCGGCATCAAGCTCGAGAGCGTCACGCTCGACATGCTGGGCCGCGCCAAGAAGGTCTCGATCACCAAGGACGACACCACGATCGTGGACGGCATCGGCGAGAAGGAAGCCATCGAGGCCCGCATCTCGCAGATCAAGCGCCAGATCGAGGAAACCACCTCGGACTACGACAAGGAAAAGCTGCAAGAGCGTCTGGCCAAGCTGGCCGGCGGCGTCGCGGTCATCCGCGTCGGCGGCTCGACCGAAGTCGAAGTGAAGGAAAAGAAGGACCGCGTTGACGACGCCCTGAACGCGACCCGCGCGGCCGCCGACGAAGGCATCGTCCCGGGCGGCGGCACGGCTCTGCTGAAGGCCTCCAAGGCCCTGGCTGGCCTGACCGGCGACAACGACGACCAGACCGCCGGCATCGCGATCGTCCGTCGCGCCCTGCAGGCTCCGATCCGCCAGATCGCCGAGAACGCCGGCGTCGAAGGTTCGATCGTGGTCGGCAAGATCCTGGAAAACGACAGCAGCTCGTTCGGCTTCAACGCCCAGAGCGAACAGTATGTCGACCTGGTCACCGACGGCGTCATCGACCCGGCCAAGGTTGTCCGCACGGCCCTGCAGAACGCCGCTTCGGTGGCCGGCCTGCTGATCACCACGGAAGCCGCGATCGTCGAAGCTCCGAAGAAGGCCTCGGCCGGCGCCGCTCCGGGCGGCATGCCCGGCGGCATGGGCGACATGGACTTCTAATCTAGAAGTTCAGCACGCCGCTGAAACGGATGAGGGCGGGGCCGAAAGGCTCCGCCCTTTTGCTGTCTGCTTGGTGCGAAGCCTGATCCGTGCCAGAAACCCAAGGTAGCGCTCACGCGAGCTAATAAACATTTGGGGGAATTCTTGAAACACGCACTGGCGGCCACGGTCTGCGTCGTGGCCCTAATTCCGCAGCTTGCCTACGCCGGCGCCTGCGAAACTCTACAGGCTGGCTCGATCCCCATGATAACCGACTTTGAGGCCACTCTGGCGAAGATCAGAGCCGCCACGCCGGCCAAAGACGAGTTCGAGACAACGGACGCCTACAATCAGCGCATCGCCGCAGCCCAGGCCCAGGCTCTAGGCGGCATGACGGAAGTGACCTTCGCCTGGAAGATTCCGTCTCAGGACATCACCTACAACGCCGACACGAAGCAGCTCATCATCACGCCAACACTTTTCAAGGACTGCTCCGTCGCCAAAGCAAACCCGCCAGCGAGCGCTCGCGTCACCGTCGGCAAGAAGCAGCGCCTCACGGGCAACTTCCAGACTGTCTGCCTCAACAGGGTCACCTCAGTTCAGGCGGAGCCCTCGTATTTGGCCACCAACGCCATGGGCGCTCAAGTCAACATCGACGTTGAACGCCGGTCTGTCGAAGGCGTGTTTGTTGGCATGGGCGACGGCACCTACGATGTGGTGCACGGTTACAACGCCGACCTCTCGGTTAGAGCAGGTACGCTGACGACTATCTTCCAACCCCCGGAAGGCGCGCGTTCATTCAAGGAAAACGGCACCTTTCTGATCGTCGCGCGGCCCCGATCGCCGTTCTATTTCGCCTCTCAAAGCACGACGACGCCAACCTTCGACAATCCTCACAAGATCACCTGGGATAGCCAGCTCATTGTAGCGGACGTAACCTGCACCGCCGTGATCGATGCAAAGACACAGATGGTCCATAAGGTTCTCTGGGACCGACCCGAACCTAAGAAATAAGTCTACAGATCAAGACCTTGGGGCGGGACCGAAAGGCTCCGCCCTTTTTCTATCCACTGACCATCCACCGGAATCTCAATAATTGGCGAGAACGCACGCATCCAAGCATCGCCTTCGGCGTTAGGATGCAGCCTTGCAGGCATGGAGGCTGTCATGTCGTTCGTGCGTGAGTACCCCGCCCCGCGTCGTAAACGCGCCCCGCGGTCTTCCCTGAGTATCATTGTCCTGGGTCTGTCGGCCTGGCTGGTGCTGGGCCTGGTGAGCCAGGCGGCGTTCCAGCTGATCGGCTGATCAGCCCTTACAGTTTCGGGCGGAACACCCTAAGTGCCAGGGCATGTTCCGCCAGCGTCCCGACGCCGATCTGATCGTTCAAGGCTGGGTCATCGGCGTCATGGTCGAGGTCCCGGGCGAGCGCTCGCCCGTGCGCCACTACTTCGCCGTCGGCAAGGCCGACCGCGCCCAGGCCGAATGGACCGCCACCGACCTCGCCCAGACCGAGGGCGCGATCGCCTCCAGCCCCGTGGACGGCCACGAGCCGGTCGAGGCCATGCACGAGATCGTCGCCTATCGGATGCGGGACCTGGGCCTGAAGACCGGCGAGGCGCGACGCCTTGGCGACAAGTATCCGCGCCGCTGGCTGTTCTGAAGCCGACGACCAGGCAGCGGTCTCTTCTGGTCTTGGGACCGTTGGCCTGCCCGCCTATCCGCCCCCGAAGATATAGTCCGCCTTCCAGTAGCCGGCCTCGGGCGCGAGGATGTTGATAGCGAATGGGACCGAGCCGTCTGACAGGTCCATGATCCAGGCGTCGTTAGCCTTGACCAGAACGCCCAGGTCCGCCTTTTGGGCCTCGGCCAGCAACCAGCCGACCATGGCCGCCTTTGTCCCGATACCGGCGGCGCCGTCTCTGCCATAGGCGGCGAAATAGTCGACGCGGCTGTCGATCAGTGCGTGAATCTTGGCGTCGCTGGGCGTTCCGCCAAAGATGGTCGCATAGGCTTTTCGTGTGGCGTCGAACAGGGACAGATCGCCATAGTCGGCCGCGAACTTGGCCGCGCCCTCGCCCAGCTTGCCAAGATTGACCGCGAAATTGATGTAGCGGTTCTCAAGGTTGAAGCTCTGATAGTAGGCGCTGTTCAGATTATTGCCGTTCGGTCCCGTCGGCGAAACCAGGTAGTCGATTCCGGCCTGGCCGGGGATTTTGCCGGTGAAGAACTCGTAGGACAGGGTCGCAACCGAGGTCGTCGCGCCGGCCTGCTTGACCATATCGACGAGGGCCTGGGCCGAGGTCTTCTGGCCCAAGGACATCGACAGGGCGGTCTGGGTCCCCAGTTCAGCGTGGGCGCCCGAAAGGTCTTCGCGCAGCATATGGGCGAACCAGCCGGAGACGGTCGCGAGATCGGCGGTGTTGATGGTCCCGTTCGAGAAGCGCAGAGCCTCGATGTTCCTCAGGGTGTCGGTTCCGTCCGGGGAGTTGGCGCGGAGGTCCTTGACCGTCCATCCGGTCTGGGTCTGGAGCAAGGCGTAGTCCTTGGCCGCCCCCGCATAGACCACTGTGTCAAACCCGTCGCCGCCATTGATGCGGTCATCGTCGTGCGAGGACAGGGCGACGGCGCTCTTGTAGGGCGCCAAGCCAAGCTCGACATAGCCTTCCTCGTACAGGGCCCATGTTCCCGGCTTCGCGGGGCTGGAGCCAGGATGATAGGTGGCGTCGGCCGCGTTGAGCGCCACGCCGTCGATCGAGATCGCCTGGATGAAGGCGTTGCGATCCAGCCCAGGGCCTTTGTAGACGTCGTTGTCGTGGACGATCTTCAGGGTGTCCACGGTGACGCCGGCGGGCAGGGTTATGGCGACGGTCTGGCTCGTGGTTACGACCTGGCCAGAGGACTCGCGCCGGGCCTCCACGGCCGCGACGTTGATGGTCCCCACCTTGGCGCCGTTGACATAGACCGACAGCTGCGGCGCGACGCCCTCAACGATGCCGCCGTACAGCGTGACCGAGATCGTCGTCGTCGTGTGCGGCGCGTCTCCCGGCGCGATGGCGTTCTGATGGATTACGTCATCGCCCGCGCCCGCCGCGATCACGTCACTGCCGCCGCCCGCCCAGATCGTGTCCGCCGCCGGTCCGGCGTCGATCGTGTCGCCCAGCCAACCGCCGTGATAGGTGGTGTCGGCATAGGTCTGCGCGCCCGTGAAGAACGCCTTGACCACGTCGCCCGCCGGCTTGCCGTAGAAGGTGAACTCGTGGGTGTTGTAGATCGAGGTCTCCAGGCCCGGCTTCATCAGCTCCGGCGTGACCTGCCAGAGCGACACGCCCTTGAGCCAGTCGCCGCCGTAGCGCTCCAGCATCGATAGGTAGACGCGCAGAGCGTCGGCTTGCAGGGCGTTGTTGATCGTCTGGCCGACGTTGGGCTGTTCATTGAGATGATCCGGCGTCACCGCGCCGTTGATGCTCTGATAGCCTCCCTCGAGCGCCATCACCGGCTTGCCGAACTTGTCGCTCAGCGACTTTAGGTAGGTGGAGATATTGCCGATGTCGCCGACAGGATTGTTGGTCCAGGCTCCTTCCATCTGGGCGATCGTCGGATCGCCGCTGGAGGCCAGCGGCACATAGAGCGACGCGCCGATGATATCGACCAGGTCCCAGAAGACGACCTCGCCGACGTCCTTGCTGTTGGCGTACATGCTGAACATGGCGTCGTATGACAGCAGTCCGGAGAAGTGCGATCGCAGGGAACTGATCAGCGAAGCCCATTGCGGCCGAAAATCGCTGTCGAGGAAATCGGTCTCGGTGCCGAAGACAATGCCCTCGACGCCCTTGCGCTTGGCCATGTCGCCCAGTCCGTCGAGATAGCTCGACCAGGCCGGAAAATACTTGTCGACGCTGAAGGTCGCGAGGCTGGTGTTGGCGCTGTTGCGGTTGGCGCCGTCCAGATTGGCGACGTGGGGCTTGAGGAAGACCTGGAGGCCCAGGGCGTGGGCCTTATCGATCAGGTACTCCAGGTCCGCCGCAACGGGCGTCATGCTGGACGCGGAGGTCAGCGGGATCATGCTGCCGTCTTCAGCGAACTTCACCCCCCAGTCGACGACCGCCAGATTGCCCCCTTGGGCCTTGATGTACTCCAGGGCTTTGTCGACCAGCGCGTGATCAGACCAGGTTTGAGCGTTCCAACCGGTGATGTTGATCGCTCGATAGTCGAAACTCGACATGTTACCCCCGAAACGGCCCGAAACGCAGGGCTAACATCGGCTTCGAGGGAGAAACACCTATGGATATCCATAGTATCGCCTCCACCTACGGAGTAACGCCCAAGAAACGGTGCGCGTGCGCGGTGGACAACAAAGAACAGAAGGTCCCTTCAGGTTCGAGAGCGCGTTTATGTTTCTGGCGTCGATCTCGGGCAGTCCCGCCACACGGTGGCAATGACGGAGCTCTTCAGGTGAGTAAAGACCGTCGCTGAGCGCCACGATTCCCCCTTGGCGAGGCCGCGCCTTTCCGGCCATGCTCCGCGCCAAACAGGCGTTCGAACGCCGTGCTAGGGGAAGAGCATGACCAGGATGAGGCTGGCCGCCATGGGTTTGGCGGCGATCTTGACGATGGGCGCGTCGGCCTGCGCGCAAAACGCTCCGGCGACGCCAACGCCGACCACGCCGAACGACTACGCCAAGACCGACAACTGGCTATGCCTGCCCGGCCGCCAGGACGCCTGCGCCTCCGACCAGACGACGACCATTGTCGAGGCCGACGGCAGGACCTCGACCGAGCCGTTCAAGGCGGCGGCCGCCCCGGCCTATGACTGCTTCTACGTCTATCCGACGGTCTCGACCGATCCCGGCGGCAACAGCGACATGGTCATCGACCCGGCCGAGAAGCGCGTCGTCGACCAGCAGCTGGCGCGCTTCGCCTCCAAGT
>JAYRLX010000189.1:0-7441 GCA_041905125.1 Caulobacter sp.
GTCGCCTTGACGCCCCTCGCGCCGAGTAATTCGACTAGGCGCTCCATTTCGAAGGCGCGGGACGAGGCCGACGGGGCGCCGACCACCACGACTGACGAAGCCTTCTGCAGCAGCGGCAGGGCCGTGCGCACGGCGCGGCTGGCTTCCTTGCCGCCGTCCCAGGCGACCACGGCGACGCCGTCGGGCTTGAAGCCGGTGCGGGCCACCAGGGTCGGTCGCTGCTCGTCGGCGACCAGCTGCTGGAAGGCCTCGGCCAGGGGCCCACGCCCCCGCGCGGCGGCGTCGTCGAAGACGATGACGTCGGACAGGCGGCCTTCCATGGCCAGCCCCGCCCAGACCGGCGACTCCAGGCTGATGACCTTCGTATGGGGATAGGCGACGTCGGCGGCGACCTTCGTGCAGGCCTTGGCGCCCTCCTGGGCGGCCTCCTTCAGGCTTTCCAGCGCCGTGACCTGTACGCCGCCCATGAAGCCTTCGCCCATCCAGGGCATGAGGTCCGCCATGTCGGCCGGCGCGTGGACACAGGCCAGCTCGGCCTGGAAAGCGCCCGCCAGCTTGGCGGCCAACTGCACAACCCCCTGATCGTGCGCGGTTCCCGCGAGAGGAACCATAATTCTCGCCCAGCTCATGATCGAACTCCCTTTAGGGGCATTTCCACAGATGACCGCGACAGTCTCATTGATCTTTCTCAACCGATAGGTCAGTCAACCACCTTCACCGTGAGGAACGATCTCGTGGCCAAAGGGCTGCAAAAGGGCAAAGCGCCCAGAGCGTGGCAAAGAATGCTCTCCGGACGTCGGCTCGACCTGCTCGATCCGTCGCCGATGGACATCGAAATCGAGGACATCGCCCACGGCCTGGCCCGCGTCGCGCGCTGGAACGGGCAGACGGTTGGCGACCACGGCTTCTCGGTCGCGCAACACAGCCTGGTGGTCGAGGAGATCGCGGCCCACATCAAGCCGGACCTCGAACCCCGCTGGCGGCTGGCCGCCCTGCTGCACGACGCCAGCGAATATGTGATCGGCGACATGATCAGCCCGTTCAAGGCGGCGCTGGGGGTCAGCTACAAGGATTTCGAGGCGAGACTCGAGGACGCGATCCACATCCGCTTCGGCCTGCCGGCCAAGACGCCCGCGCCGATCAAGAAGCTGATCAAGCAGGCCGACCGCGCCTGCGCCTTCTTCGAGGCCACGCAGCTGGCGGGCTTCAATCACGAGGAGTCGCTGTCGATCTTTGGCGCGCCACCGATCGGCTACGACCTCCACATCACGCCCCTGCCCCCGTTCGAGGCCCAGGCCCGCTACGTCCAGCGCTTCCACGTGCTGTCGCGCGCTGCGGGCTATGAATCCGCGCCCGGCGCGGCGTTCGAGACGGAGTGATGGGCGCGCGATGAGCATCTCGGTCGTCATCGGCCTGTCGGCGGTGGTCGTCGCGATCCGCGACGGCGAGGCCGTCGTCCTGACCGTGCGGCCGCACGACGCCGTCACCGACGTCGCCTCCCCGCTATCGGGCCTGCCCTTCGGTCCGTTCGACCCCGAGGCGCATCGCACCTTCGAGCTGGGCCTGCGCGCCTTCGTGACGGCCCAGACCCGCTTCCAGTTGGGCTATGTCGAGCAGCTTTACACCTTCGGCGACAAGGGCCGCGACGCCCCGCGCGCCGAGGTCGGGGCCGGCGCCGCCCGCGTCGTCTCGGTCGGCTATCTGGGCCTGACTCCCAAGGCGGTCGACACCGACGCGCCCGACACCGCCTGGGCCCCCTGGAGCCGGTTCTTTCCCTGGGAGGACTGGCGCGCCGGCCGGCCCGCCCTGCTAGACGAGGCCATCGCCCCGGCCCTGCGCCGCTGGGCCGGCGACGACGCCGGCAAGTGGTCGCGCGCGCGCCTGGCCTTCGCCCTCGACGGCGCGCCGTGGAACGAGGAGCGGGTGCTCGAGCGCTACGAGCTGCTCTACGAGGCCGGCCTGGCGCCCGAAGCCGCCCGCGACCGGGCCCGCGCCGACGGCCACGATCCAGCCGAGCCCGAGGCCCTGTCGGCGGCCCTGGGCGAGCCGATGATCTCCGACCACCGGCGCATTCTGGCCACGGGCCTCTCGCGCCTCCGGGGCAAAATTAAGTACCGCCCCGTGGTGTTCGAGCTGACGCCCGAGGAGTTCACCCTGTCGACCCTGCAGCGCACGGTCGAGGCGATCGCCGGGGTGCCGCTGCACAAGCAGAACTTCCGCCGCGTGGTCGAGCGCGAGGAACTGGTCGAGGGCCTGGGCCGCCTCGACGCCGAGACCGGCGGCCGTCCCGCCGAGCTGTTCAGGTTCCGCCGCGAGATGCTGGCGACGCGCCAGGCGACGGGGCTTTCTCTTCCGCTGCTGCGCGACTAGCCGCCTCCCGCGCCCGCCACTTGGCCTTCAGCGTGTGAGAGGTGTCGCGCGAACCGTCGGGGCTCCAGCCGGGCGGTCCGAAGACGTAGCCGAGAACCTCGCGCGGGGACTTCGACCTGGCGACGTCGCGGCCGATCCCCACCCACTCGTGGAAGACGTTGTGCAGCAGGTTGAAGTTGCCGAGGTTCTTCACCGTGCCATAGCGGCAGGGCTCCTCGTCGGTCTCCGGGATGAAGGTGCCGAACAGGCGGTCCCAGATGATCAGGATGCCAGCGTAGTTGGCGTCGAGATAGCGGGCGTTGCGGGCGTGGTGCACCCGGTGGTGCGACGGCGTGTTGAACACCGCCTCGAACCAGCGCGGCATGCGCTTGATCGCCTCGGTATGGATCCAGAACTGGTAGACGAGGCTGACGCCCTTCTGGATCGCCACCATCGCCGGCGGGAAGCCGACGAACGACAGCGGCAGCCACAGCAGCCAAGTGCCCGCCACGCCGCCGGTCCAGGTCTGCCGCAGGGCGGTCGACAGATTGTAGTGGGTCGAGGTGTGGTGATTGACGTGGCTGGCCCACCAGACACGGCGCTCATGGGCGATGCGGTGGAACCAGTAGTAGGTCAGGTCCTCCAGCAGGAAGACCGCGACCCAAGCCCAGACCGCCGTCATCGGGATCGTGAAGATCCGATGGTTCCAGACCCAGACCGTGGCGGCGAAGACCACCCCGCCGAACAGGATGCCCGCGACCGTGCTGCCCAGGCCCAAGCTCAAGGACATGGCCGTGTCGCGCGTCTCGTAGTTCGCCTTGGCCTTGCCGAAGCGGCCGAGCAGGATCTCCAGCACGATCGCGATGACGAAGAACGGAATCGCCAGCTGAACGGGGTCAAAACTGGGCTTCAGCATCAAGCGAGCTCCTTGGGCGGCCAGCGGTCGTCGGCGACCGCGAAGACGGGACGGCCGTCGCCCACCCGCATGGAAAGACGTCCCTGGCTCGGACGAAGATCTGAAACATCCCGCCACGGCGCCTCGCGCGCGACATAGCCGTCGCCCCGCCGCCAGATCACCAGGGCCTGGTCGTTCTCGCGCGCGATGAGGCCGGCGCCGTCGGCGGCGATCCAGAGCGCGGTCGGCTTGTGATCGGGAAATTCGACGGCCAGCAGAGCCCGGCCCGCCTCGACGTCAAGCGGCGGCGTGGGCCTCTCCGCGCCCAGCCAGGCCGCAAAGGCCACCAGCAAGGCCACGGCGACGACCGAACCGCCCAGCTGAATCAACAGCGCCTTGTCCAAGACCGACGCGCCTCCCTTTATCTTATTGCTGTTCAGATTGGAGGGCGTCGCTCCCCGTCGTCAAGCGCGAGAGACCCTCAAAACAAAGAAAACGGCGCGCCCCGAAGGACGCGCCGCGCTCTTGCAGTCTCGAAATCCGGCGATCTCGCGATCAGCGGTTAGAAGTGGCGGACGTAGCCGACCGACACCGTGTTCGAGCTCAGGTCGCTCTTGGTGTATTCCGACTTGGTCCAGTCGGCGCGGATGCCGTTCTTGCCATCCATCTTGTATTCGGCGCCGACGCCGTAGTTCCAGCTTTCGCGGCTGCCATCGAAATTGGTCGCCGCGGGGTTCTTGGTCTCGAACTTGGTCGTGCCGTAGCCGACGCGGGCCAGGAGGTCGAGATTGGGGGTCACGGGCAGGTATCCGACCGCATAGGCGGCGGCCTGGTGCTCCATCTTCACCTTGGCGGCGCCGGGCGCGTAGACGGTGTCGCCATCGACGCCGCCGGCGATCTCACCTTCAACGCCAAAATTAGGCGTAAACTTGGCGCCGACTCGTCCTTGAATAGCGCCGGTGTCGGCCCCACGCGTCCGAGTTTGGCCATAGTTGACCGAACCATAAACGTCCGTCGAATTCTGAGCTTGAGCGAACATCGGGGCCGCGAGAACCGAACCAGCGACCAGGGTAGTGGCGATGAGAGTCTTCATTGTTATACTCCTATGCTACGCGTACTCTTTGCTCCCTCAGCCAGCCTAGGGCTAAGCGGATAACGCGGCGAGCATGCGGCGGTTCACGGTCTCGTTTGGGGCCATTACGTGTCCGGTTGGAAAAGGCGCTGGATGACGCGGCCGGCTTCCGTGCTATCTACGGCGTCAAACAAGCGTCAGAACGCGAGCCCGCCCTGAAGACAGGACGAGGCCCGCGCGTATCATCGGGACCGTCGTCTTGCCGCAAGCCGTCATCGCCGCCACGGGGCTGTTCACCCCGCCTCACAGCATCTCCAACGCCGAGCTGGTCGAAGCCTTCAACACCTATGTCGAGCGCTTCAACGCGGCCAACGCCGACGCCATCGCGGCGGGCGAAGTGGTCGCTCTCGCCCCCTCCTCGCCGGAATTCATCGAGAAGGCCTCGGGCATCAAGTCGCGCTTCGTGATGAACAAGGCCGGGATCATCGATCCCGAGATCATGCGCCCGATCATCCCCGAACGCCCGAACGACGAAATCTCGATCCTGGCCGAGATGGCGGTCGAGGCCGCCAAGCAGGCGATCGCCCGTTGGGGCAAGCCGGTCAGCGAGATCGGCGCGGTGATCTGCGCCGCCTCGAACATGCAGCGCCCCTACCCGGCCATGGCCATCGAGATCCAGCAGGCCCTGGGCATCGAGGGCTTCGCCTTCGACATGAACGTCGCCTGCTCCTCGGCGACCTTCGGCATCAAGACCGCCGCCGATTTCGTCACGACCGGCAGCGCCAAGGCGGTGCTGATGGTCAATCCGGAGATCTGCTCGGGCCACCTGAACTTCAAGGATCGCGACAGCCACTTCATCTTCGGCGACGTGGCGACCGCCGTGATCGTCGAGGACGCCGACCAGGCCAAGGACGGCTGGGAAATCCTGGGTACGCGCCTGAAGACCCAGTTCTCGAACAACATCCGCAACAACTTCGGCTTCCTGAACAACGCCGCGCCGGAAGGCGTCGGCGCCAAGGACAAGCTTTTCGTCCAGGAAGGCCGCAAGGTGTTCCGCGAGGTGGTGCCGATGGTCAGCGAGATGATCATCGACCACGCCCGGGACCTGGGTCTCGATCCGTCGACGCTGAAGCGCCTTTGGCTGCACCAGGCCAACATCAACATGAACGAGATGATCGGTCGCAAGGTGCTGGGCCGCGATCCCGCGCCGGGCGAGAACGTGATCATCCTCGACGAGTACGCCAACACCAGTTCGGCCGGCTCGATCATCGCCTTCCACACGGCCAATGACGACTTCAAGCCCGGCGAGACGGGCCTGATCTGCAGCTTCGGCGCCGGCTACTCGGCCGGCACGGTGTTCGTGCGCAAGCGCGGCTGATCGGCTTCGGTCACTCCGGAACGCGAACGACGTGGGCGGAGATCGCTCGCCACGCGCCGGCGCGTCGGACATAGACATCGGCGAAGTCGTTGATGCTGGAGAACGGGCCCGAGGCGGTTTTGCCGCCCATGCGCGCCCGGGCTCGCAGCACGGCGACGTCGCCGATGACCACGATCTTCACGTCCTCCCAGGTCAGCGTGTCATAGGAACGCGCCGGATCGGCGGCCAAGGCCATGATGTCCGCCTTCTTCATGATGCGTCCGCCCTGGTAGACGCCCTCGAAGTCGTCGGCCAGCACCCGGTCCAGCGCCTTGACGTCATGGGTCCTGTAGGCGGTCAGCCACTCGCTGTTCAGCGCCTCCAGCGCCGTGACGTCGGCGGATGTCGCCGTGCTCGCGGAGCTCGGGACCTGGGCCTGAGCGGACATGGGCGCGGCGGCGAGCAAGGCGGCCGAGAGAAGCAGGGCCTTCAAGGTGACCTCCGGTCTGGGATAAGCGATTTAGGTCGCGAACCGCTCGATCATGTCAGCTTAAATCGCGGTCATGATCGCGGCGCGACGCGCTCGACCACGTTCGGGCTGGCGAACCGCGCGCGCCCGTATAGAACTGCGCAAGAGTATTTCGCCCAAGGGTCCGTTCGATGCGATTCCCCGCCCGCCGCGCCGTTGTTTCCGGCCTCGGCCTCGCCTTGCTCGCCGCCTGCGCCAAGAAGCCGGAGGCCGGCGCCAGCAGCTGGGATCGGATCAAGGCGTCCGGAACCCTGCGCGTGGGCCTGGAAGGCACCTATCCGCCGTTCAACTTCCAGGGGGCGGACGGACAGCTGACCGGCTTCGAGGTGGACTTCGCCAAGGCGCTGGCCGCGCAGTTGGGCCTGAAGCCGGAATTCCGTCCCGCGCCATTCGCCGGCCTGCTGGGCGCCCTGGAGTCCGGCCGGGTCGATGTCGTGATCAACCAGATCACCATCACGCCGGACCGCAAGGCCAAGTACGACTTCTCCGAGCCCTACACGATCTCGGGCATCCAGATCATCACGCTGAAGGACAAGCCGGGCCCCACCAAACCCGAGGAGCTGGCTGGCAAGAAGGTCGGCGTGGGCCTGGGCACCAACTACGAACAATGGCTGCGCGCCAACGTCCCGACGGCCGACGTGCGCACCTATGACGACGACCCGACCAAGTACCAGGACCTGAAGGCCGGCCGCATCGACGCGGTGCTGAACGACCGCCTGGTCGCCGCCGACTTCATCAAGACCTCGCCGGAGTTCGTCGCGTCTGGTCCGCCGTTCGCGGCGCAGGGCGCGGGCGTGGCCATGAAAAAGGACCCCGCGCTGAAGGTGATCATCGACCAGGCGATCAACGTGCTTCGGTCCAGCGGCAAGCTCTCGGCCCTGTCGCAGCAGTGGTTCGGCACGGACGTCACCCAATAGGCATGGAGACCGGTCTCGATCTCCTGCGCCAGTCGGCGCCGCTGCTGCTCAAGGGCGCCGGCTACACGGTCGTGCTGAGCGTGATCGGCATGAGCGTGGGCGTCGTGCTGGGCTTTGGCCTGGCTCTGATGCGCTTGTCGCGCTCGCCCCTGCTGCGCTGGCCGGCCAGCGTCTATGTCTCGGCGTTCCGAGGCACGCCGCTGCTGGTGCAGTTGTTCCTGATCTATTACGGCCTGCCGCAGTTCGGGATCGAGATGCCGGCGCTCGCCGCGGCCGGCATCGGCTTCTCGCTGAACGTCGCGGCCTATGCCTGCGAGATCCT
>JAYRLX010000002.1:0-47718 GCA_041905125.1 Caulobacter sp.
CTTGGGCGTCTCGCAAGCCTTGATCAGGGTCGCGCGGGGCGCGGCGGCCGCCGGGGCGGCCATCAGCAAAAACAGCGCGAGACAGGCGGCCCTCACAGGCGAAGCGCCGTGACCAAGACCGGGCCGTCGTCCCAGCCGGCCATCTCCGCCCCGGCGTCAGCGCGCTCAACGGCGATGCTCAGCTTGCGGCGGAAGTCTTCGGGATCGATCCGGAACGGCTGCTTCTGGGGTTCGATCGAATAGAGCCGCGCCTGCCCGTCCTCCGGCAGGAGGTAGCCGACGTCGTGGCGCCGGAAGTTGGCGATCCGCGACTGCACGTCCACAACCCAGTTCAGCGACACCACCTGGCAGCCGGGCGGCGACAACAGGGCGTTGTGAAGGCCCGAACCGAACTCGCCGGCCACGACCCGCGCGCGGAAGAAAATCCGCGCCTGCTCCTCCCAGCTCAGCGTCTCGGGTCGCAGCAGGGTCAGGCCAAGCTCTTCGGCGATCGCCTCGATCTCGGCCTCGTTCTCCATCTCGCGGAAGGACTGCGGCGTGCGCACCCCGCCCCGGCTGACGAACACCTTGTCGAAGCCGCCGCCGCGCGGCTGCTTCAGCGCCTCGCGTTCCAGCTCCCAGCGCAGGAAGTCGTGAAAATAATAGTCCTTATGCAGCATGTGCGGCAGCAGCACGGTCCCGACCTCCACGGCCTGACGGCCGGGGTGGTAGGTGACGATTTCGAGATCCGGGATCAACGCGCGCGCGATCTTGGCCATATAGGACGGGGCCGAGGCCGGCAGCAGCAGCGGCGCCACGACGCCGGCGTTGATCAGCGCCCGGATCAGGAAGAGCTTCGGATACATCTCGGTCAGCCAGTGACCCCAGACGTAGTTGAAGTGCGTGATCACGAAGGCCTTGGCCAGGCTGAGGCGGACGGGGGCGCGGAAGTCCCAGGCCTCCGGCGTGATGTCCTCATCGTACCAGTGTTTGATGTAGGAGGGATAAGCCTCTTCGGCGTAGACGAGAACGTCGTCCAGCTTGAGATGGGCGCCGCGACCGCCGACGACGGCGCGATGCACGACCAGAAGGTCGATGTCCGGCGCGACGACGTTCTGCAGATCATGCATGCCGTTCAGCATGTCGCCGGCGCAGGGCCATAGCATCGGCCGCGGCGGGATCCAGCCGCTGGAACCCATCAGCTTGACCCTCGCCGCGTGACGCGCGCCGCTCAGGGCCTCGGCGAGCGAGACGCGTTCGGCTTGGGAAAGATCGATCGAAACGGTCATGGCGCCTAGGACAGCCCGTCGACGAAGGCCAGGAACGCCTCGAGGTCGAGGCGCCAAGTGAACGCGGTGTCTGGACGAAGGTCGCCCGCGAGCAGCATCTCGGTCTCGATCGACGAAGACGCCTCGACGAAGGCGCGCCAATCGGCGCCGATCATTTCGGCGATATCCCGCGCCCAGACCGGCTCCCGCCCGTTGGACTGGATCTCGACGATGCGCGCGCCCGTCGGGCAGAACAGGACATTGGCGAGAGCCGCGCCGCTTTGGGCGACGATGACCTCGGCGCCGCGGAACAGGGCGATCTGGTCACGCACCGAAAGGCTGTCCGGCCGCACGATGGCATAGCCGCGAGCGGCCATCGCCGCTTCGAGTTCGGCCTCGTTGAGCAGGGCTCGCCGGGTGGCGTCAAGCCGGCTGACATAGAGGCGGCGCGGGGTGTCCGGGCGGTCCTCCAGAGGGACATTCACCAGGGCGGCGTTCGCCAGGATGCTGTCGCGCACCGCCCGTAGAGGCGGCCCCGGCGCGTCGATGAAGCGCTCCGGCGGCGACGCCAACAGCGCCTCCCCGAGCCGCGCGACCGGCGCGTCGATCTCGATCGGCATGGCCGCTTCATCGCCCAGCATCAGGCGCAGCAGGACGCGTTGCCAAGGCAGCAGCGGCGGCGCGACGGCCGGGAAGCGCTCGATCTCGCCGGCGTCGAGAACCGCGCGCAGGGCCGGCAGCGCCTCGATCAGGAAGTGGCTGTAGTTGTGGAGCGCGGCCCAGTTCACGAACACCGTCGCGCGCTCGAAGACCGGGGCGTCCGTGGGCGGCGTGAACAGAGTCGTCTCGCCTTGCCGGCGCGCGCCTGGCAGGGCGGCGAGCGTCGGCGTCAGGGCCAAGGCCTCGCGGACGGAGCCGCTGAACACCCGCCCCTGGTCGTCCAGCACCGCGCCGAACCCGGGCGCGTGCCAGACATTGGCCACGCAAAAGACGTCTGGAGCCAGGGCCTCGGTCTCGGCGACCACCGTCAGGGCGACCGGCTTGGGGCCGCGCTTGGCGGGCCGGCGGGCCGCCGCGGTCAGAAGCCGCCGCCCCGCCCGCCGCGCCAGGCCGGCGATCCGTCTCACAGCTCGAAGCTCGCGCGATAGCCGGCGCGGGCGACGATGGCGGCGGTCAGGCGCTCGAGCGCGTGGGCGGTCGTGCCGTCGACGCGGCCCAGCTCGGGCTCGAAGGCGATTTCGGCGTCGGTGAGGCTTGCGAGCGGCGCGAAGGCCTCCGTCCGCCCCCAGAACATCGAGCCGGCCGCGAACGGCGTCTCGGGCGCAAGCTTCAGGCCCATGCGCCGCGACAGCCGGTCGACGGCCTCGCGATTGTTGTCCATGACGTCGGGATCGCCGATGCGCATGCGCGATCCGGAAGAGGCCAGCAGTCCCAGCTTCGAGTCCTGGGCGAAGGCGCGCAGGGCCAGCGTCGCGGCCTCGCCGCCCAGCAGGCCGTCGACGAGCTCGGCCCGCCATTCGTCGCCCTTGGCGCGGTGCGGCGAGCGCTTGGAGTGCAGCTTGCAGAACACCGAATAGCCCAGGTCCCGCGCGCGGCGCAGGGTCTCGACGAACGGCCGGATGTCGCGACCGCGGTTCTCGGCGATCGCCAGATGCGCGGTGGGGAAGGCCGCGCGGGCGCGGGCGAGGTCGGCCTCGCTCCAGGTCTCCGGCACGGTGATCATCAGGTCGAGGACGTCGGCCGTCGTCGCTAGCCGCTCGGAGAACCAGTCGATCAGTTCGGGATAAAAGAGGTGCAGCAGCGTGACCGCCTCGGCGCGCTTGACGAAGGCCGCCCGAGCCTCCGCGACGACCGGATGGGCGTCGGTCAGGCGGGGCTGATAGGCGCTGAGCGCGGCGCGCGTGGCGTGCAGATAGCCGTGGCCGAACCAGCGGTCGGGCTCGAGATAGGCGCCCTCCCCCCACTCGTTCCAGGCGTTGACGAACACCATCGCCTCGCCCTTCGGATGCCGCGCGACGGCGTGGGTCAGCGCTCCCGACAGCCAGGTCAGGTAGCTTTCGGGATCGGCGTTGTGGAAGGCGTGGCCGGCCCAGGGTTTGCGCGCCTGGTTGTCCCAGCCCGGCATGACGCCTGGCACGTACGCGGCGTCGACGCGGGAAAGCTCCGACAGCTTGTGCCGGACCACCGCCGGATAGTCGTAGACCTTGCCGGTAAAGTTCTCGTGCAGGGGCGTCACCGCCTTGGTGATCTCGCCCTCGACGATCGCGTGCGGCGGGAAGTCGATGATCCCGTCGAAGCCGTGGCCGGCATAGTCCTGGAACCCGAAAGCCGTGGTGCACAGCAGGCGCAGCTCGCCCAGCCCCATGGCCCGCGCCTTGGCCCGCCAGCGGTCGGTCGTGGCCTTGGCCTCCGGCAGGATCTCGGGGCGATAGAGCACCAGCACCGGCTTGCCGCCCACGCGCAGGTAACGCGGGTCGCGGATGTAGCGGGCCATGTCCTCGAACACCGCCTCGTCATCCTCGGGCGAGTGCTTCTGCGCCATCAGGACGTCGGTCTCGTCGCCGTCCCAGCGGCGCGTCCAGTTCTCGTTGGCCCAGCACAGGGCGAACGGCAGGTCCAGCGTCGGATCGGCCAGATAGAGCTCGATCGGCTTTTCCAGCAGGCGTTTTCCGGCGAACCAGTAGTAATGGAAGCAGAAGGCATGGACGCCGGCGCCCTTGGCCAGGTCGACCTGCTGGGCCAGCACCTCGCGCTGGCGCAGGTCATAGAAGCCAAGATCCCCTGGCAGGCGGGGCTGGTAGTGGCCCAGGAACTGGGGCTGGGCCTTGGAGACGTTGGTCCACTCGGTGAAGCCCTTGCCCCACCAGGCGTCATTCTCCGGGAACGGATGGAATTGCGGCAGATAGAACGCCACGACCTTCGGCGCGTCGGCCGGCAGGGCGATCGGCGCGGCGATCGGGGCGGCGAAATGCGGGCTGCGCAGGTTCTTCGAGACCTGGATGGCGTGCGTGTAGGTCGCGCGCACGGGTCCGGCGTCATGGGTCTTGGCGCGGCTGGCGCGGGCCCCTTCAACGACCGCGCGGCCCTTGCGCCAGACGGCGCCGACCGGCTGACGCAGCGGGCCCAGGGCCGGCTTGATCGCCTGGATCGCCACGCCCTTCCAGCCGCGCGGATCCTTGCCCAGATGGCCCGCCGGCTTGACCGCGACGTCGAGCACGGTGAAGCGGCACGGCCCTTCCGAAGGATCGAGGCGCAGGCGCAGCAACTGCCGGCTACGCGCCGCCAGCGAGGCGAACCAGCCGTCCGGACCCGCCTTCAGCCGCGCATAGGAGTCCTCGGAAAAGCCATCGCCCCAGTCGGCGAACAGGGCCGGACCGACCAGCTCGCCGTCCAGCGCTTCCAGCTGCACATCGACGCGAACCGTCCGCGCCGCCCGCAGGGCCGCGCGCTCAGCCTTGGACGGTGTCCAGATCAGCTGCGGATCGTCGCCCGTTCCGACCAACACGACGCGTCCGCGGGCGTCGACGCCTTCGATCGCGACGTCGCGGCCAGGCTTGAGTCCGGAGGGAAGCGCCGTCATGCCTTGCCCGTCAGACTGGCGAACAGGCGCCCCAGGAAGCCAGGCCGCCCTTCGGCGGCGCGCTTGCGGATGACCACCGCCGCCTGCCAGAACTGGGCGGGATCGTCGACATAGCGCACGACCTCGCCGCCGTGCGGCGCGGCCTCCTTGGCGACGAACTTGGCCGTCACCACCGTCTCGCCGAACACGTCGGGCCCGCGATAGTCGCCGCCGCCGGAAGCCAGATAGGCGACGCCCTCGCGCGCCAGGTCCTCGCGCAGTCCGGGCAGCAGGTCCTTGTAGACGGCCAGGGCCGCCAGCCAGGCGTTGGGCGAGCTGGCGTCCGTGGCTTCAAGGAAATCCAGGAAGCGCGGCGGTTCAACCGTAAAGACCAACAGGCCGCCGGGCGCGAGCACGCGCAGCAACTCCGCCATCCACGCGCGGAACAGATGTGGCGGCAGGTGGGTGAACACCGAATAGGCGGTGATCAGGCGGAACGCGCCGTCCTCGAAAGCCAGGGGCTGGCCGTTGGCGATCGTCTCGAAGCGTCCCGGCAGGTTCGCGCCGTTGCAGAACGCCACCATGTCGGGGTCGATATCGACGCCCACCATGTTCTCGGCCTGGAAGTCGCGCAGGAAGAACCGCCCGATCCGCCCCCAGCCCGCGCCGAAGTCGAGATAGCCCTTACCGGTCGAGCGCTTGTAGGCCTTGTCGCCCATGCTCTCCTGGGCGAAGGCGTAGAATTTTCCCGCCTCGTCCAGCGCGTCCTCATAGGCCGAGCCGACGAACTGCCGCTGGACCTCTGCCGACGGAAAGTCCGGAAAGACGCAGCCTTCCTGCACGCGCTCGGACACCGAGCTTTTCAGACGGTCGATCCAGGCGTCCAGCGCGAGGCCCTTGATGTCCTCGTGCGCGAGGGGACGGACGGCGTCGGTCATGCGGCTTGGGTTTCCCGGTAGGCCAGCCAGTCCTCGGTGGAGCCGAGGAAGGCGATACGGCCGGCCTGAAGTTCGCAAACGCGGTTGCAGACGCGTTTGACCAGGTCGTGGTCGTGCGTGGCGAGGACGACGATCTTGGCCTCCTCGACCATCTTCTGCATGCGCTGGCCGGCTTTCTTGACGAAATCGGCGTCGCCGGCGCTGAGCCATTCGTCCAGCACCAGAATGTCGGCTTCGAACTCGGTGGCGACCGAGAACATCAGGCGCGCCAGCATGCCGGCCGAATAGGTCCGCACCGGCAGGTGCAGGAAGTCGCCGAGCCCCGAGAACTCGGCGATGGCGTCGACGCGGCTGTCGATCACCTTGCGCGGCAGACGCCGCATCAGGCCCAGCTTGTGAATGTTGCGAAGGCCCGTGGCCTCCATGTCGATGCCGGCGTTGATGGCGATCATCGAGGTGATGTCGCCGTCGATATGCAGCTCGCCACGGGTCGGGTGGTAGATGCCGGCGATCACCTTCAGGAGCGTCGTCTTGCCCGAGCCGTTGTGGCCCACGAGCGCGATGCGGTCGCCCTCGTTGATCTCGAGATTGATGTCCGACAGCGCCTTGACCGCGGCCACGTCGCCGGCCGCCTTGTACATCTTGCCGCCGACCGCGAGGTTGAACACCGCGCTGCGCAGCGACTGCGAGCGCAGGCTGTAGACGAAGTAGTCGAGATCGACGTGGGTCAGTTTGATCTGATGGGTCATCGCCGTCTCCTACAGCCAGAAGACCACGCGCTTGCGGAATACCGCCAGCAAAGTCAGAGCGATCAGGGCGAGGACGCCCGCCGTTCCCAACACCCAAATCCAGTCGCCAGCGGCGGGGGCGTGTCCCAGCAGAGGGGCGCGCAGCAGATCGACCTGATGGCTCAAGGGATTGAGTTCGACCCAACGGCGGCTCTTGGCGCTGAGGTGTTCGATCGTCCAGAACACGGGCGTGACGTAGAACAGCAGCTGCACGACGTAGCTCATCATGTAGGCCACGTCGCGGAAGCGGGTCGAGGGGATGGCGATGATGAAGCCCTGGAAACAGACGACCAGCAGCATCAAGGCGACCGCGGGGACCAAGGTCCAGTGGGGCATGACGAACTTACGCATCACCAGCATCACCGCCCAGAAGGCGATCAGCTGAAACAGGAAGTTGGTCGCGGCCTTCTGGGCGTGCAGGAAGACGTAGAAGGTCAGCGGCAGGCGTTGGCTCTGCATCAGGCCGGCGTTGTAGAGGAAGATCGCCTGGGCCTCGGCGATCGTCGTGCCGACCAGGGACCAAGCCAACAGGCCCGCCACCACCTGCGGATAGCTCTTGGACATGTCCACGCCCATCAGCATGCTGACCACGAAGGCCAGGGCGAAGGCGATCACCAGCAGGTTGCAGGCCATCCAGAACGGACCGAGCACCGAGCGCTGGAAGCGCGAGGCCGTCTGGTCCAGGCCAAGCCGCCACCACAGGGGCGCCAGACGAACGCCGTCGGCAACGTCCTTGAGGGCCGCCATCACGGGGCTCGGCATGCGGTTCCTTCCTCGGCGGCCATAGACGGGCCCGAATTCAACATCATCGCGACCAAATCAGGGCCAAGGCCGCCGGTCGCCAGCTTTCGGCGCCTGCTTACAGAGCGCCGCGTCGCGGGACAATGGTTCGGCGCGTCGCCGACCGCCGGTCTTCGAGAAATGCGTCTCGCCTTTACGGCAAATTCGCACATTCGAGCCATGGTGGCGCGTAATCCTCAGCGGCGATTTCATGGCCTCTTCTTCTCTGGCGCTCAAGGCGTCTTCCGCCACCTCCGCCGACCGCACGAGCGCTTGCCTCGAAGCGGCGCGCAGCGCGATCGAGGGCCGCTTTCTTGAGGTCGGCGATGTTCTGTCGCGCGCCGTCGACGGCATGGGCGCCCTGATCACCGCCCTCGACCGCATGAAGGAAAGCCTGGACGGCGACAGCGTCGCGACGGCCGCGCGCGAGCTGGGCCAAGCCTCCGACACGCTACGCCAGCTGCCGCAAAGCCTGGAAGGGCGTCTCGAAAATCTGAGCGGTCTCGTCAAGGTCGGCGCGGACCTCACCAAGTGCATCGAGGAGATGCACAAGCACCTGGCCTACCTCCGGGTCTTCGGCGTCAACATCAAGATCACCTCGGGCGGCATCGCCGCCGCGGGTCCGGAATTCGCGATCTTCGCCCAGGAGATCTGCGACTGCATCGAGCTGGGCCGCACGCAGCTCGACACCTTCCGCGCCGATCTCGGAGCGCTCGACGGCGATCTGCGTCAGGCCCTCGGCCAGGAAGCCGATCTCGCCCGTCGCTGCGACGAGCTCCTGCCCGCCGTGCCGGACTCCCTGGTCGCCCAGGTCGCGGCGATCACCGCCCACCAGGCGCGGATCGGCGAGATCAGCCAGCAAGTCGCCGGCCTGGCGCGCGAGGTGCGCAAGAAAGTCGCCTCGGCGCTCGCGGCGCTGCAGATCGGCGACATCACCCGGCAACGGATCGAGCACGTTCAATTCGGGCTTTCCCTGCTGGACGCGCCGGAAGTCCGCGCCCTGCCCATCGAGGCGCGTGCGCGGCTCGAGACCTTCCTGCGGCGGCTGCTGATCGCGCAGCTGGACGCCACCACGCGCGACTTCCGCCGCGACGTCTCGCGCATCGGCCTGAATGTCGGGGCCATGGCCGCCGACGCCAGCGAGATCCTGCGCTTGCGCGACCACGCCGAGGGCCAGGGCGGCGAAGGCAACTTCCTGCGCGGCCTGGAAGCCAACGTCGGCAAGGCCTTCGCCCTGGTCGACGATATCGAGGCGGGCGAACGTTCCGCCGAGGCGGTCAGTCGCTCGGCAAGCCGATCGGCGCGGGACCTCGCGGCCCAGGTCGCCGCCATCCAGAACATGCGCGCCGACGTGCAGATGATGGCGATGAACACGACGCTGAAGTGCTCGCGCATCGGCGAAACCGGAAAGCCGCTGGGCGTCATCGCCATCGAGCTTCGCCAGCACGCCGCCCATCTCGAGACCTCGGCGGGCCATACGCTGGCGGCGCTGGAGTCGCTGTTCGGATCGGCGACGGAAGAAGAGGCCCCCGAAACCGAAGACATGGCGCCGCAGGTCAGCGCGGCCTCGGCCGCGGCAGAGGCCCTGCGCCAGGCGGTCGAGCGCATCCGCAAGACGGGCGACGACGTGGAAGGCGATCTCGCCCAGGCGGCCGACCAGGGCGGCCAGGTCGTGGCCATGCTCAAACAGGCCGCCACACGCTTCGATTTCGACCGCCAGGTCGGCGGCTATCTCGATGAGGCTTTGGAGCTCCTGGCTCGCGACCTCGGCGACGACGACCGCATCGACGATCTTGCCGCGATCCTCGCGCCGCTGATGGCCAAGCTGTCGCGCACCTACACCATGGCCCAGGAGCGCGACGTCCACGCCCCGTTCGCCGATCAGGTCGGCGAGGTCCCCGAGCTGAATCCGCACGCCCAGCCGCCCGCCGCGCAAAGCGACGACGAGGTCTTCTTCTAGGTCTCGGAGCTCGGCGCTCGGGTCGCCCGCCTTTTCGGCGGCTTAGCGCCTGGAGGCTTTCAGGACTTCGCCCGCGATCTGCTGCAGCGGGACCACGCGGTCGACGCAGCCGCGCGCGATCGCCTCCTTGGGCATGCCGAAGACGACCGAGGTCGCCTCATCCTGGGCGATCGTGTAGGCGCCGGCCTGCTTCATCTCGTCGAGACCGCGCGCGCCGTCATCGCCCATGCCGGTCATGATCACCCCGACCGCGTTGGAGCCGGCGGAACGAGCGGCCGAGCGGAACAGCACATCGACCGACGGGCGATGCCGCGTGACCAGCGGCCCGTCCTTGACCGAGACGAAGTAGCGCGCCCCGCTGCGCTCGAGCAGGGTGTGCTTGTTGCCGGGCGCGATCAGAACCCGGCCGCGCAGCACGGTGTCGCCGTCCTCGGCCTCCTTCACCGACACGGCGCAAATGCTGTCCAGCCTCTGGGCGAACGAGGCGGTGAAGCGCTCGGGCATGTGCTGGACGATGACGATGCCCGGCGAGTCCGGCGGCAGGGTCTCCAGCACCGCCCGCAAAGCCTCGGTGCCCCCGGTGGAGGCGCCCATGCAGATGATGGTCTCCGTGGTCCGGGCCATCGCCTTGCTTCCAGGCGCGGCCTTGGGCGGCGGGGGCAGCATGGCGTCGGCGGTCAGCTTGCGCTCGGGCTCATAGAGCGGGCGATCGACCGAGATCGGCGGACGGCGCGCGCCCAGGACCTTGGCGCTGGCCGCGGCCTTGACCGCGTCGCAGATCCGGATGCGCGACTCCATCAGGTGCTCGGCGACCCCGACCTTGGGCTTCAGCACGATGTCCACCGCGCCGGCCTCCAGCGCCTGCATCAGCGTCTCGCCGCCCTCCTCGACCAGGGACGAGCACATGACCACCGGCACGGGATGCTGGGCCATCAGCTTGCGCAGGAAGGTGATGCCGTCCATGCGCGGCATTTCGACGTCGAGAGTGATGACGTCCGGAATCTCGTCGCGGATGCGGCGGGCGGCCACGAAGGGATCGGAGGCGACGCCGATCACCTCGATGTTGGGATCGGCCTCCAGAACGGCCGTCAGCGTCTGCCGCACGGTGGCGGAGTCATCGACGATCAGGACTCGGACTTTTCGACCTGCGGGCACGGCTAGGGCTTCTGAAACACGGTGTTGGCCACCTGCCGGACCGGAAGATCCAGTCCGACGATCGACTCAGAATGCCCCAGAAAAAGATAGCCGCCAGGGACCAGATGGTCGCAGAGACGTCCCAGCACCTTGGCCTGGGTCGGCTTGTCGAAATAGATCAGGATGTTGCGGCAGAAGATGATGTCGAGGTCGCGATCGACCGGATAGGTCTCGTCCATCAGGTTCAGGCGCGCGAAGGCGACCTTGGAGCGCAGCTCCGGCCGGATCCGGACCTCGCTGAGCGAACGGTCCTTGGACTGCATCAGGTACTGACGCCGGCGGGCCATGGCGACCGGCTCGATCATCGCTTCGGGATAGCGGCCGGCCACGCCCTTGGCCAGGACGTCGGTGCAGATGTCGGTCGCCAGGATGGTGTAGCCAAGGCCAGGCCGGTCGGCGACGAAGTCCTCCAGCACCATGGCCAGTGTATAGGCCTCGGCGCCGATCGAGGCGGCCGCGCTCCAGATGCGGAGCGGCTTGCGGCGTCCTTCGGCCAGCGCCGGCAGGCCCTTCTTCTCGAGAAAGTCGAAGTGCGACGGTTCGCGGAAGAACTCGGTCTTGTTGGTCGTGACGACGTCGATCAGATGGACGGTCTCGGCCTCCAGCCCCCCGTCCTCGAACAGGAACCGGCAATAGTCGTTGAGGTTGGTGTGGCCATAGGTGCGCATGCGCCGGCGCAAGCGCCCCTCGAGCATGGTCTTCTTGCTGCCGGGCATCTTGATGCCGCTGTAGTCGTGGATGAAGGTCGCCAGCCGCGCGAAGTTCTTGGCGGACAGTTGGTCCACTGGATCGATCGACTGCGCGAGAGGAGCTTGCGACACGGATTCTTCTTTCGTGAGGCGCCGATGCGCCCGTCTTGTCTCTGACGCTTGCGGTTCAGGCGGCCTGGGCGAGCAGCGCGGCGTCCTGGCTGGTCAGCAGTCGGGGCAGGTCGAAGATCACGACGAAGCCGTGGTCCCGCCGGACGACCCCTTTGATGTAGTCCGACCGCCACGGCACGCCGATGTCCGGCGCGGCCTCGATCTGCTCGGGCTCGAACGTCGCCACCTCGATGACCCGGTCGGCGACCAGGCCAAGGGACAGGATCCGGTCCTCGATCGGCACGTCCAGCACCAGGATCCGCGTCGCCAGGTCCGGCGTCACGCGCGGCAGTCCCAGCTTGGCGCGCAGGTCCAGGGTCGGCGTGCCCCGCCCCCGCACATCGGTCAGCCCCAGCAGATAGGCGGGGCCTTCCGGCAGGGCGGAGGGCGCGCTGTAGTCCAGGATCTCGCGCACGAAGGCCACGGGCACGGCGAACACCTCGGCGCCCAGGCCCAGGGTCACGCACTGCCGTTCCAGGAAGACTTCACTCACGCGACATACTCCTTGAACTCGCCGTCCTGATCGTCGGGACCGCCGCTGGTCAGGTCCAGGGCGAAGCCGGCGGCGCGCGCTTGCTGGGCCGCGACCGGGGCGCGGACGGGCGACTTGGCCACCGTCCTGGCCGCGGCGGGAGCCGCGCGCTTGACCGGCGGCCGGACCGCCGATCGGCGGGCCTGGGCGGCGTTTTCGGTGCGGAAGTAGGCGATCGAGGTCTGCAACTCCTCGGCCTGGGCGGCCAGCTCCTCGGACGTCGCGGACATCTCTTCCGAGGCCGAGGCGTTCTGTTGCGTGACCTTGTCCAGCTGCTGGATGGCGTCGTTGATCTGGCTGGCGCCGATGTCCTGCTCGCGGCAGGCGGCGCTGATCTCCGAGACCAGCTCGGCGGTCTTGCGGATGTCGGGCACCAGGGTCGTCAGCATCTCGCCGGCCGTCTGGGCGGCCTTGACGGTGTCGCTGGAGACGGCGCTGATTTCGGCGGCGGCCGTCTGGCTGCGTTCGGCCAGCTTGCGCACCTCCGAGGCGACCACCGCGAAGCCGCGACCATGCTCGCCGGCCCGGGCGGCCTCGACGGCCGCGTTCAGGGCCAAGAGGTCGGTCTGGCGGGCGATCTCCTGAACGATCGTGATCTTCTCGGCGATCGTCTGCATGGCGCTGACCGCCTTGGTGACCGCTTGACCGGACGTCTCGGCGCCGATCGCCGACTGGCGGGCGATCTTCTCGGTCTGGTTGGCGTTGTCGGCGTTCTGCTTGATGTTGGCGGCCATCTCTTCCATCGAGGCCGAAACCTGTTCGAAGGCCGAGGCCTGTTCGGTCACGCCTTGGCTCATCTGCTCGGCCGTGGCCGACAGCTCCTGGCTGCCCGACGAGACGTTCTCGGCGGCCGAGATGGCGTCGGCGACGATGCCCCGCAGGCGATCGACCATCCGCTCCAGCGCCAGGCCCAGCATGTCCTTCTCGGAGAGCGGCTTGACCTGGACGGTCAGATCGCCATCGGCGATGCGATCCGCCACGGCGGCCGTCGCCTGCAGGTTCGAGGCCATGTGGTTGATCGTGTCGACCAGGTCCTTGATCTCGTCGTTGCTGGTCGCCTTGACCTGCTGCGTGAGATCGCCCTGCGCCACGGCGTCGGCCAGGACAGAGATCGCCTTCAGGCCCTTGCTGATGTTGAAGGCGATCCAGACGGCCGCCCCGGCGGCGGCCAGGGTCGCGACCGTGATCAGGGCGATCAGGATGAAGCGCAGTTGATGGAAGTCGCCGTCGGCCTTGGCGATGGCGGCTTCGAGCTGGCGATCGGACAGAGCCACCAACCCTTCGACCTGATCGCTGATCTCGCCGGCCAGCTGATGCGACTCGCCGTTGGACAGCGTCATCGCCTCGGCCTTGCGGCCCTGCTCGACCAATCCGCGGAGGCGGTCGTCGATGCTCTCAAAGCGTTTCCAGCTGCGCGCCAGGTCGTCCCAACGCGCGCGGCTATCGGCGGGAACCTTGTCCAGGGTCTTGGCCAGCAGCTCGTCGAAGGCCTGGCGGTCCTCGTCGATGCGGTTGCTGAGGGCGGCGGCCTGCTGGACGCTCTCGGCCGCCAACAGGTTCTTCTCCGACCGGGTGACGTCGAGCATCCGGATGTTCAGCTGCTGGGCCGCCTTCAGGCGCGACGCCGGGCCCGAGACCATGGCGTCCATCTCACGATTGGCGCCGGCCAGTCCGTTCAGGCTGAACAGCGACGTCCCAATCATCAGCAGGATCAGAAAGCCGAAGGTCACGGCCAGTTTGAGCTTGATGGTCAACCGCATGGTTGGGCCCTTTTGCTGAACGGCGGGAGCCTGCGCCCCCGCCGTTCGGTTAATCTTAGGCGTACTCACGGAAGTCGGCGTCGTCGGCGTCCGGCCCACCGCTGGTCAGGTCCAGCGCGAAGCCGGCGGCGCGAGCCTGTTGGGCCGCGACCGGGCTGCGGGCCGGCGCCTTGGCGGTCGGCTTGGCGGCAGGCTTGGCCGCCGGCGACGGACGGCGGGCGGCTTGACGCGGCGCCGGACGACGGCCATGGCCGCTGTCGGTGCGGAAATACGAGATCGAGGTCTGCAGCTCCTCGGCTTGAGCGGCCAGCTCTTCCGATGTCGCCGACATCTCTTCCGAGGCGGCGGCGTTCTGCTGGGTGACCTTGTCCAGTTGCTGGATGGCGTCGTTGATCTGGCTGGAGCCGATGTCCTGCTCGCGGCAGGCGGCGCTGATCTCGGAGACCAGCTCGGCGGTCTTGCGGATGTTCGGCACCAGGGTGGTCAGCATCTCGCCGGCCGTCTGGGCGGCCTTGACCGTGTCGCTGGACACCGCGCTGATCTCGGCGGCGGCCGTCTGGCTGCGTTCCGCCAGCTTGCGCACCTCCGAGGCGACCACCGCGAAGCCGCGGCCATGCTCGCCGGCCCGGGCGGCCTCGACGGCCGCGTTCAGGGCCAAGAGGTCGGTCTGGCGGGCGATCTCCTGAACGATCGTGATCTTCTCGGCGATCGTCTGCATGGCGTCGACGGCCTTGTTGACGGCCTGGCCCGAGGTCTCGGCGTCCTGGGCCGACTGGCGGGCGATCTTCTCGGTCTGGTTGGCGTTGTCGGCGTTCTGCTTGATGTTGGCCGCCATCTCTTCCATCGAGGCCGAGACCTGCTCGGCGGCGGCGGCCTGCTCGGTGACGCCCTGGCTCATCTGCTCGGCCGTGGCCGACAGCTCCTGGCTGCCCGACGAGACGTTGTCCGAGGCGGCGATGGCGTCGCCCACGATGCCGCGCAGGCGCTCGATCATGACGTTCACATGGCCCAGCAGGTCGCCGATCTCGTCGCGCGTCGTGACCTCGGCGGTCTTGGTCAGGTCGCCCTCGGCCACGGTGCGGACCGCTTCCGAGGCGCGGGCCAGGCCCTTGCTGACCATGGTCGAGATGTAGACGGCGGCGGCGACGGCGATCAGCATCGAGATTACCGAAACGCTGATCAGCATGTTGCGCGCGCTCTTCGACGCCTTATCGGCGTCATCGGTGGCCTGGTTCAACTGATCGTTGGACAACGTGACCAGCTCATCGACCTTGGCGATGGCGTCCGTGATGGCCTTGCGGCTTTCGCCCATGGTCAGGGCCGTGGCTTCCGCGTCCTTGTGCTCGACGGCGAGGGCGAAGACCCGCGTATGGACCTCGGCCATCGTGTTGTACGCGGCCTCCAACGCCAGCCACCGCGGCTTGCCTTCGGCCGAGGCGAGACCCTTGGCCTTGTCGAGCAGGCCTTCGACGGTCGCCTTCTCCTTCTGGATCGAGGCCTCGAACTTGCGGATCTCGACGACATCGTCCGACAGGACCATGTTCTTTTCGGCCCGGACGATGTTCAGCAGGTGGATGTTGATTTCCTGGGCCAGCTCCATGCGCTTGACCGGCGCGGCCAGCACGCCTTCCAGGCTGTCCTGGGCGCTGTCCAGTTCGCGCATGGCGAACAGGTTTCCCCCCACCAGGAGGAGGATGAGAAGCCCGAAGGCGGCGGCGAGTTGCAGCTTGATGGTCAGTCGCATGGGAGTTCTCCGGCCGCTCAGCGGGCTTGGGTCGGATGGAGGGGAGTGACCGAGGCCGTCTGGCCCCGAGCGGCGAAAATCTGGTCAAGGTCGGGGATCACGATCAGGTCCCCGTCGCGCCGGGCCAGCCGGCGGATGAAGTCGGTCCGCCAGCGCAGGCCGATGCGCGGAACTTCTTCGGTGGTCTCTTCGGTGATCGTGGTGACCTCGTGCACCTTGTCGGCGCGCAGGCCGATCAGGGCGGGTTCGCCGTCCAGCGGGTGCTCGATCACGACGATCCGGGTGTCGATGGTGGGGTCTTTGCGCTCCATGTCGAACGCGACGCGCAGATCGACCAACGGAATGATCCGTCCACGGAAATTGATCACGGCGCCGACGAACGGCGGCGCGCCGGGCACCTCGGTCTCGGGCAGCAGGTCAAGGACCTCGCGGACCAGGCTGGCCTCCAGGGCGAAGGTCTCGCCCTGCAGGTCGAAGGTCAGGGCTTCGATGGCGTGTTGGCTCATGTCGCGCTCCCCCTAGCCCGCCACGCGCATCTGGGCGTCGTGGCGCTGGCCCAGGTGGACGAGGACCGGAATGTCCAGGATCAGGGCCACCCCGCCGTCGCCCAGGATCGTCGCGCCCGAGAAGGCGCCGATGTCGGCGTGGAAGCTGGACAGCGGCTTGATGACCGTCTGGTGGTCGCCCAGGATCTGATCGACGACGAGGCCGATGCGGTCCTGGCCGGTCGAGACGACGACGATCTTCTGATGCGGATCGGGCGCGCTGCCGGTCTTGAACTGCTCGCGCAGGCGGATGAACGGCACCAGTTCGTCGCGCAGGGTGATCAGGCTGCGGCCCGTGGAGCGCAGGTCCTGGGCCGGCGACAGCTCGACGCATTCCTCGACATTGGCCAGCGGGATCACGAAGCGGCTGGCGCCGACGCGGACCAGCAGCCCGTCGATGATCGCCAGGGTCAGCGGGATGCGCAGCGAGACCACCGAGCCCTCGCCCGGGTTGCTGGTGATGTCCAGCGAGCCGCGCAGGCCTTCGATGGTCTTCTTGACCACGTCCATGCCGACGCCGCGGCCGGAAAGGTTGGTGATCGTCGCCGCGGTCGAGAAGCCGGGCGCGAAGATCAGGTTCAGCAGTTCGTTGTCGGTCAGGGCTTGGCCGGGCGTGATCAGGCCGTTCTCCTCGGCCTTGGCCCGCACCCGGTCGCGGTCGACGCCGCGGCCGTCGTCGGTGATGGTGATCAGGACTTCGGCGCCGGACTGCACGGCGGAAAGGCGGATCAGGCCCGCCTCGGGCTTGCCGGCGGCCAGGCGCTGGTCGGGGGTCTCCAGCCCGTGGTCGGCGGCGTTGCGGACCAGGTGGACCAGCGGATCGGCCAGACGCTCGATCACCGTCTTGTCCAGTTCGGTGGTCTCGCCCTCGATCTGGAGGTCGATCTTCTTGCCGGTGTCGTGCTGCAGGTCGTGGATCAGGCGGCGGAAGCGGCCGAACAGCTGGATCACCGGCACCATGCGCACGACCATCATCGTGTCGCGCATCTCGGCGGCCAGGCGCTCGATCTCCTCGGCGACGGCGCGCAGGGCGGTGTCTAGGCTGGAGGACGCCAGTTGCTTCAGGCGGGACTGGGCGATGACCAGCTCGCCCACCCGGTCCATCATCTCGTCCAGCCGTTCGGCGGGGACGCGGACGGTCTCGCCGCCGGTCTTCGCGGCGCGCGTATCCTGGGCGGCGGCGGTCTCGGCGGCCTTCTCGGCCCGGACCGTAACGGCCGGCTCGTCCTCGCCCGAAGCCGACTCCACGTCGGCCGGCGCGGTCAGTTCCTCGACCTCGAGGGTCATCTCGTCGATCACGAAGATGAAGACGTCGTCGATGGCGTCACGGCCATGCGGGGTGGTCAGCAGGACCTCCCAGGCCAGCCGGCACTCGGTGGGGACCAGGTCCTCCAGCATCGGCACGTCGTCGGTGATCACCCGGACCTGGCAGTCGCCCAGTTCGCGCAGCTCGTCGAGCAGCGGCAGGGGACGCGCGCCGTTGACCAGGGCGTCGGCGGGCAGGCTGAAGCGGATCTTCCAGACGCGCGCGGCCGGATCGGCCGGCCCGGTCGCGGCGTCGGTCGCCTCGCCGCCCTCGACGGCGGCGTGCAGGTCGGCCAGCAGCGCCTCGCCGGCGCTCGGCTCTACGGCGCGTCCCTCGGCCAGAGCGCGCATATGGTCCTGAGCGGCCAGCACGCAGGCGACCAGGCGCGGCGAGGCCGGAACCTCGCCCTTGCGCACCCGGTCGAAGGCGGTTTCGCAGTGGTGGGTGAAGGCGGCCAGGGCGTCGAAGCCGAACATGGCCCCCGAGCCCTTCAGGGTGTGCAGTCCGCGGAAGACCGCGTCGATCAGATCTCGATCCCCCGGACGATGCGCCAGGTCAAGCAGACCCTGCTCGACCTGCTCCAGAAGCTCCTGGGCCTCCTGACGAAACGTCTCGATGGGATCGAGGCCGCTCATTTGGCGAGGACCTTCTTGACGACCCGGACCAGTTGGTCGGGCTCGAACGGCTTGGTCAGCCAGCCGGTGGCCCCGGCCGCCTTGGCCTGGGCCTTCACGTCGGCGTCGGACTCGGTGGTCAAGAAGACGATCGGCACCCCGGCGCCCGCCGGCCGACCGCGCAGTTCGCGGATCATGGTCAGGCCGTCCATCACCGGCATGTTGAGATCGGTGATGATCAGGTCGAAGCCGCCGGCGGAGGCCTTCTCGAGCCCCTCGGCGCCATTGCCAGCTTCGCTGACGGCGTAGCCTTCGCTGCTCAGGGCGATCTTGATCGCCGCGCGGATGCTGATCGAGTCGTCGACGGTGAGAATGGCGCTCATGACTGTGTCTTTCCCCCAGACCAAAAATTCAGGCGGTCGGCGTCGTCCGTCTCCAGAAAGCCGCCGCGTTGCAGGACTTGGAGAACCGCGCCCTCGGCGGGACTCTCCAGGCGGATTTCCTGGCCCTTGGCCGCCGCCGTCAGGCGCGCCGCTTCCAGAAGTTGAGCCAGCGTCAGGTCCGCTTCCTCGACCTCGTCGAGGTTCACGACAACCGGACCGCCATGCTCCATCCCCGCGACCAGGGTCGCGCAGGCGTCGGAAATACTTGAAACCGTCACACTTCCTGAGAAGCTGATCGAATATTCGGGAATCCTGGACACAACGCCCCCGCGCCCATGAAAATACACCCGCGTTACGTACGGGCCGTAATTCTGAATCTTAACCTGCGGGACCCAGCCTTAAATTGAAGTAAATTTATCAACCTAGGCGACGGTGACATTCCGCCACGCGCGACGCGATGTCACAGACTCTGCGGGAATGGCTCCAGCCACCGGCCGCCAAGCCGGCCTCGCGCTTCGCCCAGAAACCCTGCAATCTCCAAGGCATACAGGCTCATACAGCCTGGGCGAGCATCGCTCTGAACGGGGGCGGAACGGCCGACCATGTCAGGCGCCGCTCGTTACCCAAAATCGGTAACGGCGAGGCTTCTCGCAGGCGCGAGCGCAGGGCGGCGCGACCTCGAGGATCCGGAAAGGCCTAAAGGAAAATGGCGCTGGCAACCGTGGGGAGATCGCGGAGGCCAGGAAAAGCCGTCCGGTCTCAGACTAAATCCGAAGCGGCGGGAGGTGGCGTCACCGCCCGCCGCTTCGCCGGCCTCACAGCGGCTTAACGACCCGCAGGCGCAGTTGCCCGACACCCTCGCCCGCCGAGCCGCGATAGCCGACCTCCATGTCCACCATCCAACGCGACGGCGTCACCAGGCGTCCGCCGAGCGACAGGTGGTACTGCTCGCGACGCCAGTCGATCGTCGAGATCCGATAGCTCGAAGCGCCTTCGATGTCGGCGTAGTCCAGCCCCTGGGCGCCGACGCCGCGGAACTCGTGCAGCCATTCCGCCCCGAGGCGCGGCGTGACGACGCCGAAGCGCAGATCGCGCTTGAACTCGAGCTTGGCCCCCAGGGTCCCCGTCATGGACTGAACGTCGCGCGCGTCGAAGCGGAGCGCGTAACGGTCGGCGCCGGTTTCGGCGTAGGCGTTCAGGTCGCCCGTCAGCCACTCGAAGCGGCCGTAGCTCGACCAATGAATTCCCGCATCGTTTCGATCGACGCCGAACGACAGGGCCCCGAAGGTCATGTCGCCCTTGCGCCGCCCCAGCGCGGTCATGCCGTTGGCCTCGACGGCGCGGCGGGTGCGGTAGTCGAGCTTGCCGTGGCCGATGACGGCGTCGATGAAGGCGGTCTGAAGCGGCTGGAAGCTACCATAGGCGGCCGCCACCTGAGTTTCGCTCCGCACCCGGGCGGCGCCCGAGTCGATGCGGCTGACATCTTCGCCGTATCCGCCGCCGACGCCGACCGTCGCCCATTCGGCGAGCTTGACGTCCGCGCCGACCGACAGGCCCGAGCTGGACAGGGTGATCTTGGCCCGCCCCTTGCGGCGGTCCATGGTCCCGACCTCGATCGCGCCGCCGGTCCACAGCGCGACCTTGCCGACCGCGCGCGGCCCGCCCTGCCCGTCGTCGTCCTCGGAGTCGTTGGACGTGGGGGCGGCTTGGTCGCGTCGTCCGAGCGGGGCGCCCGCACGGGGCGAGGCGAGACGCCCCGTCGCCGTGTCGCGCTCTTCGTCCTGGCCTGCGGCCCGATCGCTCGCGCCCGGTCCGCGGCGCCAATCCGTGAGCCCGAACTGATCGTCGCGAGCCGCCAGCAGGCTGTCGTGATGCGGGTCGGAAAGGTCGCGAGGGTTCAGCCGGATCGCCATGGCGTCGCCGCCCCCGCCGCCGTGCAGCTGTTGGGCGCGATCCATGAAGTTGGAGGTCTGGGAGCGCGCGAAGCGGCGAGCGGCCTCGACCTGCGTGTCGGACAGCGCGCGCACCGCCGGATCGAGCGATGGATCGGGTCGCGCGATGACGGTGACGGTCACCGTCGCCGGCGCCGACTCGCCGAAGGCGTTCAGCAGGCGATAGCCGACAACGACGTCGCCCGAGAAACGCGTCCGCGGCGTCACGTCCAGCCTGTAGGTCTGAGCGTCCCCAGTTCCGCCCTTGACGATCTTCGCGCTGGCTGCGTTGGCCGGCGTGATCGACAGGATTTCGGCCCCCGTGAACGGACCGCCGGTCGCGCCGGCCAGAAGGTCGACGGAGACGGTCTGGCCGTCGGCGGCCTTAGCGGTCTTCGACTGGGCGACCGGCAGGCTCACGCCGACCAGGATCGTGACGGTCGCCGGTTCGGAGCGGCCTCCCGGCCCGATGGCCACGAACTGGAAGGTGTCCTTGCCGATGAAGCCAGGCTTGGGAGCGTAGACGGCGGTCCACCCGCCGCTGGTCGCGGTGGGCGCGGCGCGGCCGGCCCGAGGAGAGGGGATCGACGTCCCGCCAGGACCGATCAGCGTCACCGTGCCATTGCTCGGCGGCTTGGCGATTTCGAGCGTGTCGTAGACGCCCACGACCAGCGTGGACAGATTAACGTCGACCGAGGAGCCGCCTTCGACCGAGGCGCCCGCCGCATTGACGTTGGTGGGCAGCGGGGTCGGCGGCGGAGGCGGCGCCAAGACCGTGATGTTAAAGCCGGCGGCCGCTGACCTTCCGCCCGGGCCAACCGCCGCGAAGCTGAAGCTGTCGCCGCCGACATAGCCGCTGGCGGGCGTGTAGGTCGCCGTCGCGCCGCTGATCGTCACCGAGCCGTGGCTGGGCGGCGAGACCAGGACCACGCTGGTGTAAACCCCCGAAACCGACAGGCCGATCGATTGGCCGGTATCGTTGGAGAACACTTCCGCGCTGCCGCCGCTGACCGTGGGCGCGCTGGGCGACGCGATGTTTAGCGACACGGTGGCTGGCGCGGAAACGCCGCCCGGACCGGTCGCCGTATAGGTAAAGCTGTCCGCGCCAAAATAGCCTGGCGCGGGGACATAGGTCGCGGTGTTCCCGCTGAGGGTGACGCCGCCATGGCTCGGCGCCGAGGCAATGTTCACGGCCGTGAAGACGCCCGTCGCCGACAGGCCGATCGCCTGGCCGGTCGAGTCGAAGACAACGTCCGCGACGATGTTGGCGACGCTGGGCGGGGGTGGGGTCTCAACCGTCATGCTCACGGTGGCCGGAGCCGACGCGCCGCCCGGACCAGTCGCGGTATAGGCGAAGCTGTCCGCGCCATAATATCCGTCTGTCGGAACATAGGTGACGACGTCGCCCGCGATCGTGGTCGTCCCATGGGCGGGCGCGGTCGTAACGGTGACCGAGGTGTGCGGGCCGCCGGTGATGCTGGCGCTCAGATCGATGGCCAGGCCCGCGCTGTTGAAGGGAACCACGACGCCGGACTTGGCGGCGGCGATCGGCGCGGCCGCTACGGCGATGGTCTGGGTCACGGTCGTGGCCGGATCGTAATTGGCGTTCCCGGCCTGATCGGCCGCCACCACGCAGCTGCCCATCCCGATAAAGCTGACCGTCGCGCCGCTGATCGTGCAGACGCTGCCGCCGCCCCCGGTGATCGAATAGGCGGGCGTCAAGCTGGCGCTTGACGTCGCGGCGACCGTGTAGGTCGCGCCGCCGACGCTGGCGTTCGTCGGCGCCGTCGAGGTGAAGCTCAGGGTCTGCGTCCCCTTGGCGATCGTTCCGGACACCGTCGTTCCGGCGACCGTTCCGGCCGGGCTGTTCGAGTCGGTCACCGAAACGGCGTAGCTGAACGCCCCCGCGGTCGTCGGCGTACCGCTGACCGTTCCGGTGCTGGCGTCAAGACTGACCCCCGCCGGCAACGCGCCGGCGCTGACCGTAAAGTGGTAGGACGTGACGCCGCCGGTGGCGGTGTTCGCCTGGCTGAAGGCGACCCCGACCTTGGTCGTCCCGGCCGCGCCGGTCGACAGCGCCAGGGTGGCCGGCAGCACCGTGAAGCTGCGGCTGACGGTCGGCGCGGCGTTCCAGTTCGAGTTGCCGGCCTGGTTGGCGTCGATCGAGCAGGATCCTTGCGCCACCAGGGTCAGGGTGACCCCGGAGACGGTGCAGACGCTGGTCGTGGTGCTGGTGAAGGCCACGGCCAGGCTGGAGCCGGCGGTGGCGCTCAGGGTCACGGGCGAGGCCGAGATGGCGACGTTGGACAAGGCGCCGAAGGTGATCGTCTGATCGCCCTTGCCGACGCTGAAGGATTGCTGAACCTGGGTCGCGGCGCCGTAGCTGCCATTACCGCCCTGGTTGGCGTTCACCAGGCAGGTCCCGGCGCCGGTGAAGCTGACCACGCCGCCGGAGATCGCGCAGACCGCGCTGCTGCTGCTGTCGATGCTGAAGGTCACCGACAATCCCGACGTCGCCGTCGCGGCAGGCGTGTAGGTCGCCCCCGCCACCTTCGCCGCCCCGGGGGCGGTCGAGGTGAAGCTGATCGTCTGGGTTCCCGCGCCGACCGAGAACGATTGTTGCGCCTGCGGGGCGGCGCTGTAGGCGCCATTGCCCGCCTGGTTGGCGTTGACCCGGCAGGTCCCGACGCCGGTGAAGCTGACCACGCCGCCGGAGATCGCGCAGACCGCGCTGCTGCTGGCGTCGATCGTGAACGTGACGCCGAGCCCGGACGTCGCGGTCGCCGAGGGCGTATAGCTCGCTCCGCCCACCACCGCCGACGACGGCGCCGTGGACTGGAAGCTGATGGTCTGGGCCGCGCTGGCGACCGCCAGGCTGAAGGTCTGGGAGGCGGTCTGCGACAGGGCGTCCGTCGCGGTGACCGTGAAGGTCGTCGCCGACAGCGTCGTGGTGGGCGTGCCGGACAGTTGCCCGGTGGAGGTGCTGAACGACAGGCCGGTCGGCAGGGTTCCGCCGCTCAGCGCATAGGTGATCGGGGCCTGGCCGCCGCTGGTGGTCACCGGCTGGACGGTGGTCAGGGCGTTGTTGATGGTCGTCGATATCGAGGACACCGCCTGGGTCGCCGTCAGCGCCGCCACCGCCGTGAAGGTGTTCGTGGCGGAGTCGGACGACGTATTGCCGGCCGCGTCGGTCGCCCGCGCCTTGACCGTGTGAGAGGCGGCCGTCAGAGCCGTGAGCGTGTAGCTCCACGCGCCCGAGCCATCGGCCGTGGTCGTGCCGTCGGCGGAGCCGTCGAGATAGACCGTCACCGTGCTATTGGCCTCGGCGGTCCCCGAGACGCCCTTCTGCGAGACCCCGCGCGTGGAGGCGTTGGCCGGCGATGAGACCGCGGGCGCTGCCGGCGCGGTCGTGTCCACGGTCCAGCTGTAGCTGGCGGCGCTGCTATAGACCCCCGAATTGACCGCCTTGACCTGGAAGGTGTGGCTGCCTTCCGCCAGGCCCGCGTACGACTTCGGGCTCGTGCAGGCCGAGAAGGCGCCGCCGTCGATGGCGCATTCCGCCGTCCCCGACGCGAGGCTGAACTGGAAGGTCGCGTTGCTGCTGTTGCTCAGCGACGGAGGCGAACTGGTGATCGTGGGCGTCGCCGGAGCGGTGACATAGGTGAACTGGTCGGCGGCGCTGGTCGCGCTGGTTCCAGAGGGTGTTTGCACCGTGACGTCCACAGCCCCCGCGGCGCCCGCCGGGGCGGTCGCGGTGATCTGGGTCGCGCTGTCGACCGTGAAGCCCGATGCGGCAGTGGCGCCGAAACGCACCGCCGTCGCGCCGGTGAAATGGGTCCCGGTGATCACCACCGAAGTCCCGCCCGCGGTCGACCCGGAGGTGGGCGAAATCGCCGTCACCGTCGGCGGAGTCGCCGCGACGTTGTTGGTCAGGCTGAAGGTCGTCGACGCCGAACCGGCCGTCGCCGTCACCGAATAGCTGCCCGCCGTCGCGTTGGCGGTGAACGTCCCCGCGGAGGCGACGCCGGAAGCGTCGGTCGTCACGGTGATGCTGTTGCTGGAATTCGAGAACGTCCCGCTGGCGCCGGAGCCGGGCGCCGCGAAAGTGACGGAGGTGTTGGCGATCACGGCGTTGCCGGCGTCGCGCACGGTTACGCTGAGCGGCGTCGCGAAGGCCGTCCCCGCGCTTGTCGACTGGCTGTTGCCGCCGGCGATGGTCACCGAAGCCGGCGCCACGCTGATGCTTGTCGGATCACTGGCCGTCGTCGAGGAACTCGCGCCGCCGCCCGAAAGGGTGACGCCGGGCGTTAGACTCGACGCCGCATTGGCGGCGACATTCAAGCGCAAAGTCAGAGGATTGCCGCTCGCGCCGTTGGCGACGGTGTTGCTGTAGGTGCAGCGCGACGAGGTGCAACTCCAGCCCGAGCCGGAGCCCGAATTGTAGGTCATTCCCGACGGCAGCGAAAACTGCAGAGTCAGGTTGGAATTGGTGTCCGCGCCTGAAGCGCTCGGGGTGATCGTATAGTCGACCGTTCCGCCTTGAGCCGGCGTGCCGACATGCGACATCGAGACGCCGAGAGACAGGCCGGCGGCGACGTAGGGCGTGCAGCTGACCGTGACCGAAGTGCTGGAAGAGCCCGAGATGTGATCGACGGACATGCCGATCCCCGAAACGCCAGCGCCGACCGTGTAGGTCCCGGAATAGACCCCGTTGCTGGTCGCATCCTTGCGCCCGCCGCTCGCGAGCGTGGCGTAGAGGTTGACGCTGTTACGGAAGCGCAGCCGGACCGTGGCGGACGTGTAGTTGCTGACCGTCGCGGTGAAATCCAGGCGGTCACCCACCAGGAAGCTGTAGGTCGAGCTGTCGCTGGCCACATAGCCCGTCGCTCCGACGACAGCGTCGGTGTAGCTCGTCGTCATCCGCATCATGGACATGGCGACGACGTTGCTGACGTACCCCGCCGTCGTTTGCGCGGCCTGAGGGGCGCCACTCACGATGACGGTGCTGAAATCCAGCAGACCGTCGTTGACGGCGACGCAACCAGAGCTTTGCGCCATCGCGATGGTCGGCGCTAAGCCAGCGGCCATCAGCACCGCGGCGACACCGACGCCACGGACCCGACGAATTGACTTCGCGCATGCCGCGCCAAGTCCGCGACCGATCTTCGCGAACATCACTTCCCCCCGGCCGCGCGGCGCCGAGTAAACATCATCGGTCGTCGCACGAATTTGACTGGATACTGACGGCGCGCACGCGCCCAACGCCGAAAAACTAACGCTGAAACTTACGCGGCAGCGCTCGTGTTCGCCCCGGCGCGACGGTCACATTTATTATCGCCGCGCTTTGACCGCGATGTGCTTTTTATCACATACCGAAGCTGAAATTCGCCCCACGGTTGCAGCGAGGCTCGCACACAGGAGACCTCTGGACAAGTGCTGCGTGGTGTTTTGGGCCCTTCCAGACCTCCAGAGACGCCGTGAGGCGCGTCCCCGTTTTGGGGATGAAGCCTTTAGACAACCCAGAGGGAGGTTTTCATGTCGGATCCATTCATCGGCCAGATCATGCAGGTCGGCTTCGCCTATGCTCCGGTCAACTGGATGACCTGCCAGGGTCAGATCCTGCAGGTCGGCCAGAACCAGGCGCTGTTCGCCCTGCTCGGCAATCGCTTTGGCGGCAACGGCTCAACCACCTTCGGCCTGCCCGACGCGCGGGGGCGAACCTTGATCGGTACGGGCGCGGGCCCGGGGCTGACGCCTCGCCTGCTGGCCGCGAATGGCGGCTTCGAGCAGCAGACCCTGGGGATCGTGAACATGCCTACGCACTCGCATACGCCAACGGTTTTAGGCGGCGGCGTGTCCATTACCGGGGGCATGATGGCGATGAGCGGCGTGAGCGCAACGGACGAGACGCCCCAACCCACGCCCGGGGCGTATCTGGGAACAGCCCTCGAAACAGACACCGCGCCCGTGCTTTATGTCCCGGCCAATACCCCCGGCACGCAGGTTCCCCTGGGCGGCTTCCAAGTGCACGCTCAATACAGCGGTCCCACGATCACCATACAGAATACGGGGGGTAGCGCGCCCGTCCCCACCATGCCGCCGTTCCTGGCGGTGACGACCATCATCGCGTCGGTCGGCATCTGGCCGGAAAACCCCAACTAGAGCCCTGCGGCGAGGCGCGCGCGCCGGGTCAGGTGAAGATCGCCTGATACCGGCGCGCTTGAGGCGTCGGGATGAGTTGATTGATATGGATCTGATAAGGGCCGCCCCGCCCACAGTCGAACTCATAGGCGGCGTCCATCAGCATGACGTTGAGCGGCGCCTCGAACATCAGACTGAAACGGTCGCGAATATCGAGGCCGATCAGGCGAGGCATGCGTTCGATGCGCGCCAGCAGCACCTCGACCGGCTGTGGTAAGGTGTTGATACGCACCTGGCGGCCAAGCCACGGCTCGAAATCTTCAGGCGTCAGCAGTCGCAAGACCTTCTCCCGGGGCGCGAAAAATAGATGAAGAAAAACCCTGGCGCGCAAAATCACCATGTCATGCGAGCGGGCGCAAGCCTTCCGGCGCTCGCGACAGCTCGGCCTTCCACTCTTCCAGACTTTCCGAGGCGCGCTGGGCGCGAGCTGTCCGTCTCCCCCGGTCTCGCCCTGCGTCCGGCGCGGTCCGCCGACTTTCCATTCCTGGTCAGGCTCTACGGCGAAACGCGCGCGATCGAACTGAGCGTCGCGCCGTGGCCGGAAGCCCAAAAGCAGGCGTTCATCCAGGACCAGTTCAGCCTGCAGCACCTGCACTATCTGCAGCGCAACCCGACCGCGGACTTCTGGATCATCGAGCGGATCGATCCCGGCGGCCGTCGCGAAGCGATCGGTCGCCTGTACCTTGATCGCAGCGATCGCGAATGGAGGGCCATCGATCTGAGCCTGCTGGCCAAGGCGCGCGGCAAGGGAGTCGGCGGCGCCGTGATCCAGACGATCCAGAAAGCCGCCGCCGAGGCCAGCGCCGAGGCCGTGACCCTGTATGTCGAGAAGACCAATCACGGGGCCCAGCGCCTCTATGCGCGATCCGGCTTTGAAGCGACGCCGTCCCCCTTCCCCAGCCACTTTCAGATGCGCTGGCGCGTCTCGAGCGCGGGCCGTTCGATGTGATGCGGCCCGACGTTGAAGCGGCTGGCCTCAACGCCGGACCGTATCGACGACAGGACGTCAGGCTTGGGAGGTGTTCGGCTTGGTGGGGAATTGCGGCACGACGCCGATGCCGAAGAAGTAGTTGTACTGCGAGGTGTGGGCGTGGAACACGTAAGGCCCAAGCGCCTTCAGGTCGGGGATGGGGTCCGCGTCCGTGGCCAGCGGCATGGGCTCCCAGCTCACATAGCCTTCGTTGCGGGCATAGTAGCCAGGCGTTGGCGTGAACGCGAACTGGGTCACCGGGCTATAGAAAAAGTCGGTAACGGCGCTGATCGCCGCCATGAGGTCGCCCATCACCTTGCCGAAAGGCTGCTTCGAGACCTCGAACTTGAGCCAGAGGATCTTCAGGTCGATGGGATCTGGCGCCAGCTCACCGTAGAACGACGCATAATTGCCGGCCGCGTCCACATCGAGGGTGAAGGCGCTTGTGAGATTGTTCCAGGCCGCCGGAACGACGTCGCCGCTGCTGATGACGTCGGCGCTCCAGTAGGGCACGGGTTCACAGTTGGTCGGGTTCGACTCAGGCTTGAAAATATTGTTGTAGAACATCGCGAAGCCCAGATTGCCAGGCGTCGGTCCGGCCGTCGGCAGGGTGCTGATCTTCGCCCAGCCGTCGGCCATCAATTGCGCATAGAGATAGAGCCCGATCACCTGGGTCAGCGCTCCGCCCAGGCTATGTCCGGTGAAGTAGAGCGTTGAGCCCTTCAGATAGCCTTGGGTGCTTGGAAGCTTCTGCAGGAAGCCGGCCAGGGTCTCCATTCCGGCTGGCTGGGTGGTGTCGGTCAGCTTGGTCACCAGATTGGTCACGCCGAGCACCGAGCCGGCGTCGATCCTGGCCGTTTCATAAATGCCGTGCTGCTGCGTCAGGACGCTTAGCCCCGCTGGGTTGAAATTGGGCCACTCGGTGCGGCTTGCCGGATCGACATCGAGGTCTTCCGCCAGCCAGTCCTTGAGCGACTTGAAGTTGGTGCCGGCGATCGCGACGACGTAGGCGTTGTTCGAAGCGCTCTTGGCCACGAAGGCGGAGTTGGTCGCCTCGCCAGTCGGCATGTCCTTCGCGAGGTCCACATAGACCGCCGGCCCCCAGACCACCTCCCAGTCGCCGCCCGCGAGGTCGGAGGGGTTGAGGCTGTTGAAAAAGCCCGGCGCCGTGGTGGTGAAGGTGCTGCTGTTGGGCTCATAGACGCCATAGGGCGAAACCAGCGGCCCACCGTTGATATAGGCGTCGAAAAGACTCTGCAGATTTTGCGGCGTGTCATCGATGCCCGCCACCGCGTTGGCGGCCATGTTCAGCGCGAAGACGGTCTGCACGAGATTGAACGTCATGGTGTTTCTCCTTGAAGAGGCGAAAGCGGATCGAGAAAATCGTGGGGAAGCGGCCTAGCCGTGCTTCCGAAAGCCACACAGAAGCCGCGCCGAACGGCGAACGACCTCAAACCTCAAACTCTTCCGGAGGTTGTTATTTGGCGCCAACAATCTACGGTGATTTACCTGTAGCAGTAGAAATCCCGCTAAGTATCAACCTTAGGTTTGCTAAACCCAAAATAGGTTTTGGAGCGTGCGGGCGGCCGGCTCTCACAGGCCGTACGCGCCAAGCCCACGCGCACACGCGTCCCGGGCGAGGCGGTTACTCCGGCGACGGCGCGCGGCGTCGTGCCTGGAGCTCATCGCCAGACGCGGCGGGCGAGAAGCCAGCGGAACGGCAAAGGTGGAGATTCGTCGCGCGCCGCAGCGCCATGGGCGACCTCGCGACGCAAATCAGGCGCGAGGAAAATCGATGTGAATTTTGATCGAGAACTCGCTGCGCCCCTCACCAAACCTTTGAAAAGAAAGGCTGGGAGAAAATGGCGCGCCCGGAACGATTCGAACGTCCGACCCTCAGATTCGTAGACGTGAATCTGAAGGTCGAAAGCAACACGCCAACTTACGCCAGAATACGACAAGCTCTTGCCGGATTTGAATTTTCCAGAAATTGATCGCGATCTGGCGTTGACCTTACAAGCGCGGGAATTAGACTGTTTGTACTGGGATCCCCTTACAAAACCCTTGCAAAGGCGACCCTTCGTACTCTAGCGCGGGATAGGGCAATGGCCGTACAGAGGCTCGTTCTGAACGAAAAGAGCGTCTTTCAGCTGCCTCTGGCGACCAAGGGCCGATACATCGTCCGGGACGCTGACCTTCGCGGCTTTTGCCTTTTCGTCGGCCAGCGCCGGAAGTCGTTCACGGTGCAGGCGGAACATTGGGACTGCGGCCGGAGAACCTCAAAGACCATTGTCCTGGGCCACGCCGGCGATCTCTCCGCGCGCGATGCGAGAATTCAGGCCAAGATTCTGCTCGCGAAAATCGCCAACGGCGAACTCGACGTCGAAACCTCCACTGAGCCGCCACCGCCGGCCGGCGTCACATTGCGACAGGCCTGGCAGCGCTACCTGACCGCCCACCTGCAACGCAAGGAGCGGAGCCCTGCGACGATCAAGGGATATGTCGATCACATCGAGCGCGCCCTGGTCGATTGGATAGACCTGCCGCTTCAGGTCCTGGGCGAGAACCCCGTCATGGTCGCCGAGCGGCACGACATCATGTCGCGGGAGAATGGCCCGTCGGCAGCGAACGGCGCCATGCGCACTCTGCGGGCGATCTACAATCATGCCCGCAAGAGCCACCGCGAACTGCCCCCGGAGAACCCGACCCTCGCCGTGGACTGGAATCGCGAGAAGCGCCGCGACACGGCGATGGGCGTCGAGGATTTTCCGGCGTGGTTCGCGCAGGCTCGGTTGCTGCGCCATCCCGTTCGCCGGGAATTCCACTTGATGACCCTGCTCTCCGGCAGTCGCCCGGGGGCTTTGCTCCAGGCCCGCATTGAGCACATCAATTTCCGGGACCGGATCCTGCACATTCCGCGACCGAAGGGAGGCGCGGACCGCGCATTCGATATCCCGTTGTCGCGACCGATGGTCCGAAGCCTGATCAGGGCCATTCGAGCAAGCCGCATCCTCTTCCCGGAGCAGGCCAAGGAGTGGGTCTTCGCAGGGGCCAGCGCGGAAGGACACATGGCCGAGCACAAGGAATCGAGAAAGGTCTTGTCCAAATGGGGCAATGACCTGCGCCAGACCTACCGAACCATGGGCCAGGTCGCCGGGCTCTCTGAGGTCGATATGCACCTACTCATGAATCACAGCCTCCCGGGCGTGAACGCCGGCTACATCACTCGCGCCAAGCTGTTGAGCGGCCATCTGCGCACGGCGCAGGAAAAGCTTTCCGGAACAATGATCGACGCCGCCGAAATCCAGGGCCGCGCCTGGCCATTTCTTCCGGCGCGAAAGCTCGGCGACCCGGTTCTTGATCCGCCTCTGCCGGACCCCCGATCCAACCGCGCCCGAGAGGAGCGCTTCTGGGCGATCGATGCGCCACGTCTCTTGAGAGCCGCAGCGGCAAGAACCGCCTCCGGCTCGGATCGGCCGCGGTTGATCACGGCCCCAGAACATCAGCCGAGGAGCCAGCCGACCTTCGGTTCGGCTATGCCAGAGCCCGCGCCGCCCGCGCCCCCGGCCCCACGACCCGAGGCGCCGCGACCATCATTGCCCGCCATGCACGACCCTGTCCGATCTCTTCTCAATATGTAGACCGAGGCCTGGGCGCGAACCGCAACGCGTTTCGAGCGTTTCGTTTGTTGCGTTTATTTCGATTATAGCCTAATGTCCGGTCTCAATCGGGAGCATAAGATGACACTGCCTGCATTCGCCCACGAGCTTGGCGATAGGCTTCCGTCTGCCAACGAGCGCGCCGCCGCCAACCAACTTCGCAAGATATTGGCCGCCCAGGCCAGCGGAGATGCCGATGGCAAGCTGCGCGTTCTTCAGGAAGACAAGTCAACCTCGGAGGTCGTGCTGACGCCGGCGCTTTCGCGCCTTTTGATGGAACTGCTTCGCCACGTCGGTCGTGGCGATGCCGTGACGCTCGTCCCTGTCAGCCAGATGCTGACGACTCAGCAGGCGGCCGACATTCTCAACGTGTCGCGTCCCTATCTTGTCGGCCTGCTCGACAAGGGCGAGATCGCCCATGAGCTGGTCGGCCGCCATCGCCGGATCAAGGCCGAGCACCTGTTCGACTACAAGCGCAAGCGTGACGAAAAGCGTGCAGGCGCCCTGGCGGGTCTGGCGGCGCTGGACGCGGAGCTCCTCTAGTCCGTGTTCGCCAACCGCTTCACCGCCTTGATCGACGCCTGCTGCCTTGCGGGGACGCTCAAGCGCAACCTGCTGCTGACCCTGGCGGAGGCGGAATTCTTCCGGCTCCGCTGGTCCAGCACGATCCTCGACGAAACCGAAGCCGCGATCCGGCGCATCCTGGAGGACAGGGGCGCCGACGACGCGGCCGAACGCGCGAGCCGGGCTCGCAAGTTCATGGAAGAGGCCTTCGAGGAAGCGGACGTGGGCGACTACGAAAGCATGCTGTGCGCCTGCGACGCCCTGCCCGACCCGAACGACGCCCATGTGCTGGCCGCGGCCTTGAAGACGCAAGCGGCGATCATCGTCACGGACAATCTGAAAGATTTCCCGCCCGCGATCCTCGGTCCGCTCAATCTTGAGGCTCGCTCGGCTGACGACTTCATCGCCGACACGGTGGCCCTTGATCCTGGACGCGCGGTGGCCGCGGTGCGCGCGATGCGCGAACGCTTCAAGCGTCCGGAAAAGACGGCGGAAGCGCTGCTCCTGGACATGGAGGCCGAAGGGCTGACCGAGACGGTGGATGTCCTCCGTCCCCACGTCGCGTCGCTCTGATAGGTCGCGTTCGCCCTATACCGGCTCGACTGGTGCGCCCGCAGCAGGCCTGTCGAGCGAGGTGGCGGCGATGATCGCCTGAAACTCGTCCAGGATTTCCGGATGGCGACCGCGCAGATAGCCGAGGATCTCGGGATTGGCGACGAGCCGCGACAGGTAGCCCGATGCGATGACCAGGTGCAGAACATCGTCGCCATACGACGCCTCCAGGGCTTTGAAGTCCTGGGTCAGGGACTCCATCTCCCGCTCCATTCGCGCCATCTGCTCCGACGTCATGCCGCCGACCTTCTTGGGCTTGTTGGCATGGACGAGATCGTGCTGGCGAGTGGCCGCCAGTAGCGCCTGGGCATAGGCGGAAGTGAAATTGCCCACCGAGACCATGAGTTCGGCGACTTCCACCTGGCGCATCGGCTTCATTTTCCGAAGGACGTCGAACGCCACCGGGTTGACCGCGCGGTCCTTCATCAGTTCGACGACCTCGGGGGTGACGCCGTCGAGGAGATTTCGTCGGCGCTTGATGCCCTTCACGTCGACCTTCAAGGCGCGGGCGAGCTTTTCCTCGGGGACCCCGCGCTCGAGCGCGCGCACGATCATGTAGTGCTCCTGGATCGTCGCCAGCCGATTGACCCGCTTGTTGTAGGTGAAGGCCTCATCGTCGTCGGCGATCAGGCAGCGCGTTTCCCGGACGCCAAGGTCCTTGAGAATGGCCAGGCGCACGTGACCGTCGAGCAACATCAGCGGTCCTTCGCCTGGCGAGCGCACCACGACCAGGGGCTCGATCACCCCGACCTCGGCCACCGACTGGGCGATACGGCCAAACTTCACCGAACCGCGGACTTTGTCGGAGAGCTTGCGCATCGGGAGGATATCGTCGACCCGCACCACCAGAAGTTCGCTCTCGAACGCGGCTTTGACTTCGGCCATGTCAGGCCTCCGCCAGCCCGAGCCGCTCGGCGAGAGGCTTGGGAAGCGTGTGCATGGCCTCTGCGCGCAGCAGGGTGACGAAGTGCTGGTCGTCGAGAAGGCGGCGCAGACCATTGACGACGAAGAGCAGGCGTCCCTGGGTGAGGGTGGCCTTCTTGATCATCAGTTTCTGCCGGTCGGTCTCCTTGCGGTAGGCCCGCACAAGGGAGTCGGCGGTGACACGCGGTCGCGCGCTCGGGCCGCGCGACCCACTGTTGCCGGCCTTTCCGCTGACCCGACGTTGCTCGATGATCCGGCGGATGGCGATGAGCTGGTTCCCGGGCAGCGCCTTCTGCTCGTAAGCCTCGGCCAGGGCGCCCTGAAGATCGGCGTCGCCCGCCTTGGCGATTTCCATCGCGATGCTGTGGGGGATGGCGCCGCGCTCCACGGCACGGATGAGTCGTTCCTCGCCGTGCTCCAGCAGGAAGCAGATCGCCCAGATGTACTCGGGACTGAAGTCGGTCTTTCGGGCGATGTCCGCCAGCGAATAGCCGCGCTCCTTCAGCGCTCCGATCTCAGACACGAGCTCCAGCGAGGTGTGCTGGCGGCGCGCCAGGTTCTCGACCAGACTCATCACGAAGCAGTCTTCGACGGTGGCGTCCATGAGGATCGCCGGGATCTCCGTCTGGCCGAGCGCCTGGAAGGCTTCGAGACGCCCCTGGCCGCAGATTAGGTCGTATCCGCCATCGTCGCGAGGCCGCACGGTGATCGGCTTCTTCAAGCCGAGATTGGCAATCGACGTCACCAGCTCCTGGAAGATGCGTTTGTTGCGCGAGCGAGGATTGAGGATAGTGATCTTCGCGATCGGTACGCGCCGGATCACCGGCGCCTCTGGGATGGCGTCCGTCGTCACGCGGCAAGCCTCAGGCTTGCGCGACGCGTGAGGTCCAGGAACGGGTCGAGGTCGTCAAAACGATAGGCGTCGAGGAAGACGCCGTTGTCTTCGCCAAGTCGCAGGCGAACCGCCTCGCCCATGTCGATCCACGGCAGCAGATAGTAGTCGCGGATCTCCTGGTTGCCGGCCTCCATTCTCGCGACGATGGTGATGTCCGGCCGAAGACCCGTGTCGAGGCGGATCTTCCAGCGTTGGCCACGCTCGCTTTCGGCGCAGCGGGCGATCGAGAGCGATGCGGTGAACTCGTCATTGATGGTCAGGAGATCGGTAGCCGGATCGATGGCGACGCTGGCGCCTAAGGCCCGGATGCCTACGACCGTCCGCTCGACGACCTTCGGATGAAGGGCGCGCAGGACGCGGTTGGTTTCCAGGTACCGGTAGTCGCGGTCTGTCGCATAGCCGACCAGTTGATAGGCCCTGACCAGGCTGCCGAACCGGCTGCGGTAGGTGGCGCTGGACGGCATGTCCTCCACCTCGTCGATGATGAGGCCCGACAGGCACCCGCGCTGACCAAGCAAGGCGGTCAGCCGTTCCAGCAGTTCGGCGTCCGTGAAACGCCGGCTCCGCTCTTCGATGATGCGACGCGCGGCGATGAAGAAGTCCGGATCGACGATCCCCTCGAACGCCTCCTCGGCCCGAACCCATTGATCGGGATCGTTGACCACCCGCTTCTTCTTCAGCTTGAACGACACGCGGTTGTAGACGTTGTTGCCGACGTACTTTTCGTTGGTCAGGACCTGGTGAACGGTGCCGCGCGTCCACGGCCGTTCAAGGTCTGTGAGCACCCCTTCGCCGTTCAGCAACACGGCGATCTCGCGCTCGGAGCGCCGGTGCAGCACGAACATCCGGTAGATGCGGTTGACGACCTCGATCTCCTCTGCGGGTCCGGGGGTCAGAACCACTCGGTCGGTCTGCAGGCTCTTGTGCTCGCCGCGTCCCAGAAGCGCCTTAGGCTGGCGGTGCTCATCGACGAGGAGGCGCCGCAAGCCGAATCCCGCGGGGCCGCCCTGGCGGAAGCCGAGGTTGATCAGGCGGCATTGGCCGGTGAAAACCTTGGCCGAGAGCTCGCGGCTGTACTCCCCGGCCATGGCCCGCTTCATGCTCTTGATGATGGTGGCGCTGAGACTGCCGTCATTCTCGAACTGCTCGGCGCAGTAGTGGACGACGATGCCAGCTTCCCGGCACTGGAACTCGTAGTAGGCGCTCTCATCGGCGTCCTGGAACCGGCCCCACCTGCTGACGTCATAGACGAGGATGGCCTCGAAATCGGCCAGGCCCGCCCGCACGTCGGCGATCAGTTTCTTGAGGGCGTCACGCCCATCGAGCCGCAGGCCGCTTTTGCCCTCATCGGCATAGGTTCGGACGATCTCGAAGCCGCGCCGGGCGGCGTACTGGTCGATGATCTCCGCCTGGTTTTCGGTGGAGTACTTCTGGTGTTCGGTGCTCATGCGCACATAGCGGGCGGCGCGAACGGGCGCCCCGCGAATTTCCGCGTTCGTCTCGATAGTCATCAGGGAAAACACCCGCCTCGCACGTCAGAGCCCAGGGAGCGCCAAGGCTCCTCTCCTGAAACCCTAGGTCGGATCGTGTGGGTATGTCGCGTTCGCAGAAGGACCGAAAACTTCGGTCAAATCCGGAAAAGCTCTTCCCGGAAAGCCCTGCAGAGGGCTTCGATTTCACTGAAGCGATCGCCCAGGCTCTGCGGCGGGAATTCGGTTCCAGCCCGGCCGCAGTGAAGACCGTCGTGCGCCTGACCCGCACCAATCCGCGCGCTGTCCGCAACTGGTTCGCCGCCAACAACGGCCCGAACGGTGAGAACCTCGTCGTGCTCGCCCGCCATTCCGAGGAGGTCCTGGAGACGGTGCTGCAACTGGCCGGACGGCAGGATCTGGTCACGGCTCGCAAGCTCGCCGGTGCGCGCGAGAAGCTGCGAGAGATGCTGGAAATGATTGACGACCTGCAATCGGGCCAGGGTTAGGCCGTTGCGACACGAGCCATTCACCCTTGCCTTGTCGGCACCCGTCTTTCATCTGGACCGTTGTCTCTCTTACCGAGTTCTCCCCATGCTTCGCTTCGCCTTTAGGGCCAGCCTGATCACCCTCGTCGCCATGCCAGCCTCGGCTATGGCTTGGGGCCGCACCGGCCACGCCGTGGTTGCCGAAATCGCGCGTGGCTACCTTACGCCGAAGGCCGCTGCGGCCGTCGACGCCCTGCTCGCCAGCGATCCGGACGTCCTGACGGAAAGTGACCTGGGATCGCGAGCGGCCTGGGCGGACGCCTATCGCCGAGACCACCGAGAAACGTCGGAGTGGCACTTTGCTGATGTGGAGCTCGACCATCCTGACCTCGCCGAGGCCTGCTTCGGCTTCCCGGCCAGCGGCACGCCCGCGAGCGCGGGTCCGGCGAAGGATTGCGTGGTGGGTCGGCTGGACGCGTTCGAGCGCGAGCTGGCCGGCCCACGGACCGATGCCGCCGAGCGTCTGCTGGCCTTCAAGTTCGTGCTGCACTTCGTCGGCGACCTGCATCAGCCGCTCCATGCCGCGGACAATCAGGACAAGGGTGGAAACTGCGTGCCGCTGGCGCTCGGCGGTCCTCGCACCGTCAACCTCCACAGCTATTGGGATGGGGTCGTCGTCGATGCGCTCGGCCCCGATGCAAAGACGATCGCTGCTTCGCTGAGCGCCAAGATCACGCCTGCGCAACGCAAGGCCTGGGAGAAGGGGGACGCGAAGAGCTGGGCGATGGAGAGTTTCGCCGTCGCTAAATCGACGGCTTATACAGTTGGCTCCGCGCCCGGCTGCTCAAATGACAAGGCGCCGATCGCCCTGCCAGAAGGCTATGCGGAACGGGCAAGCGCCGCGGCCGCCCTGCAACTGCAGAAGGCGGGCGTGCGTCTCGCCCTGGAGCTCAATCGCGCCTTCAACTAGGCGGGCTGTCTAAATCTGCCGCCTCTTTACGGGAAGCCGCCCGGTCACTGCACGATCCAGCCTCTCAAACGTCGCGTGATCATTGCGTCGGTTGCCGATTGGATCTGTTATGGGCGGCGTCGTGACGTCGGGTCTGCAGGAGCTCCATGACAGCGAAGTCGCCCCCAGTCCCAGATAACCACAAAACGCAATTTCGCGAAGAAGCCCGCCGTATCATCCGCGCCGATCGCGCGGCTCGGATGTCGGGGGCGTCTCAGAACACAATCGGCGCCGTCGCGGCTGCACTAGAGCGAGCGTTCAAGCTTGGCCGCGATGGAGGGGGCGCTCCGGCATCGCCGGCCCTAAGCTGGGAACGCATCCCGCCTCGAGCGCGCGAGGCCTTGGAGTATCTTGGGATCAAGTCGCGACCGATCCGCGGCCTGCGCGAGGAAGGGCTGGTGCTCGTCCCGGATGATGTCAATGGCCGGACACGATGGCGGGTGGAGGGTGCCGCTGAAAGCGAGCGGACGTACCCAACCGTCGCGATCAATCCGCTAGTCAAGCTTGGGCTGATCGAAGCGCCGCAGGGCCGCGAAGACGCACTGCAACTGTCCCCCTCTGGCGCGGCCGCCTTCGATGGCTATTGGGCCCGTCGCCTCAAACGCGATCCGTCCCTGCCGATCGAAGGCATGCGGCCGACCAAACGCGGCTGGTGAGGCCGACCACATCTTAGGACTTCGAGGGAGTCTGGGCGGGGCGGTGGAAAGGTCTGCGAGGACCCCCTGGGTTTTAGCGCGAGCGCCTGGACATGCCGTCGGGCACCCCGCCCAGACAGCCACTACCTTAGGGCGGCCGCCACCGACAATCAAAGCGCGGCCCTACGCCGCCGCCTGTCTTTGCACGCTGCTGCGCGAACGCGCCTGACAGAGACTGGCGCTCGCCACGTCCGAGGCCCTTGATCCTGAACCATGCAGGGTTCCAAGGTCCTCTGGCTGACGATCATCCTCGTCGTGGGCGTGGCGCTCGCGGCCGTGTGGTCTGCAACACAATGGACCGCGGCGTCGCTGGCTCACCAACCGGCCCTTGGGGCTCCATGGTTCTTTCTCGCGGGTCACCCCGTCTATCCGCCGCCCGCCTTCTTCTGGTGGTGGTTCGCCTATGACGCCTATGCGCCGGACACCTTCCTGCGCGGCGGCGCGATCGCGGCCAGCGGCGGCGTTCTGGCCGCCGCCCTGGCGATCGTGATGGCGATCTGGCGCAGCCGTGAGCGCGAAGGGGCGTCGACTTTCGGAACCGCACGCTGGGCTAGCGATAGTGAGGTTCGCGGCGCGGGCCTTCTCGGCGACGACGGGGTGTTTCTCGGTCGATACGGCGATCACTATCTGCGCCACGCCGGACCAGAACATGTGCTCGGGTTTGCACCAACCCGTATGGGCAAAGGCGTCGGCTGGGTCGTGCCAAGCCTTCTGACCTGGCCCGCCTCGACGATCGTTCACGATATCAAAGGCGAGAACTGGACCCTCACGGCGGGATTTCGCGCGAGGCTCGGACCAGTCCTACTCTTTGATCCAACCAATGCGACATCCTCGGCCTACAACCCCCTGCTCGAGGTTCGGGCCGGCGAAACCGAAGTTCGCGATGTGCAGAACATCGCCGATATTCTCGTTGATCCGGAAGGTAGCCTCGATAAGCGCAGCCACTGGGAGAAGACCTCCCACGCCCTGCTCGTCGGCGCGATCCTGCACGTACTCTACGCCGAGCCCGACAAGACCCTGGCCGGTGTTGCGGCCTTCCTCTCAGATCCGAGCCGCACGATAGAGCAGACGCTCGCGGCCATGATGACCACGCGGCATCTCGCCGAAGCCGGCGTCCATCCCGTGGTGGCCAGCGCCGCCCGGGAACTGATGAACAAGAGCGAGAACGAGCGCTCGGGCGTTCTGTCGACGGCCATGACCTTTCTGGGTCTCTACAGAGATCCGGTCGTCGCCACGGTGACCGCCCGCTGCGATTGGCGGATCGCCGACCTGGTCGCGTCGCCGTGCAGTCTCTATCTCGTCATCCCGCCCTCCGATGTGAGCCGAACGCGTCCACTGATCCGGCTGATCCTCAATCAGATCATCCGCCGTCTGACGGAGAGCCTGGAGGGCGTGAACGGGCGTCAGGATCTCCTGCTGATGCTCGATGAACTACCGGTGCTGGGAAGGCTGGATTTCCTCGAGGGCTCGCTGCCGTTCATGGCGGGTTACCGCATCAGGGCCTTCCTGATCACCCAGTCGCTCAATCAGATCGAGCGGGCCTATGGCCCCAACAACGCCATCCTGGACAACTGCCATGTCCGGATCTGCTTTGCGACCAACGATGAGCGGACCGCCAAGCGGATTTCCGAGGCCCTGGGCACGGCCACCGAAGAGCGGGCGATGCGAAATTATGCGGGGCACCGTCTCTCCCCCTGGCTTGGCCATCTTATGGTCTCGAAAGCCGAGTCCCCGCGGCCTCTGATGACGCCCGGCGAAATCATGCAGCTCCCGGCGGACGATGAGATCGTTCTGATCGCCGGCGCGCCGCCGATCCGCGCGCGGAAAGCACGCTACTTTCAAGACCGCCGTCTGGCGGCCCGAATTCTACCGCCCCCCATCCCGAGTCGACTGTCGACCGCGCCGCACGGCTGGAGGATTCAGCCGCGGGTCAGCGAGGAAGCGCCCGCGATGACCAGCCCCGGCGCAATGGCGGACGGCGAAGGGCCCAGCCCGCGCGAGTACTCGCTTGCGCTGCCCGAGCTCGCATCGCCCCCGGCCTCCCGAGACGAATTTGCGTTCGACGACACTGTCGCGGAGGACATGACCGCAGCCAAAGCGCGCCAGTTCGAACGCAGTCAGACGAGCATCGCGCGACAAGCCTCGATGGACCCAGACGACGGGATGGAGCTCTAGTCATGCGCGTCAAGCACACCTTTCGGCTTCCACCTCGCCTGGGCAAAAGGCTGGCCGAATACGCACTAAGGCGCCGGATCTCCCAGGCGCTGGTCGTCGAGGCGGCCTTGGAGAGCTTCCTATCGCCAGACGGCGCCGAGCAACTGGAGGCGGCCCTGAGCCGCAGGCTCGACCGGCTGTCGCGCCAGGCTGACCGCATAGAGCGGGTCGTCGGCATCATCCTTGAGGCGCTTGGCCTCTTCGTTCGGTTCTGGCTGGCTAACACCCTGGCCTTGCCCGAAGCAGCTCTGGCCGCTCAGCAAGCCAAGGGCCGCGAACGCTACCAGAATTTCCTCACCAGCCTTGGGCGTCGCATCGCCAAGGGCGCAAGCCTGTCGCGCGACATCGAGGTCAGCGCACGCGAGGCTGACGCCCCCGAGACCTAAGCGCCAGGATCGTCGAACTCGCCGAACGACTTAGCCGTGACTCTGATCGACGCCAGCCATGTCGTCACGATCCGCGCAAACTCGACCGCTGAGCGCCAGTTGCTGACCTTCATGCACCGGCAAGCACCGGACCTTCAGTACCTAAGCTGAAAAAAACCAGCATCGCCTCCGTGTGGGAAGCTCGATAGGTCCGCTTCCCGAAGACCCGTACCGAGTCGTCAGACGCCTCAGCCTGGAGCGGCGCCGTCGAGGGCTCGCCAGAGGTTTCGAATGTCGCGCATCGGCGGCGCGCCGAACTGGCGCGTGTATTCGCGGCTGAACTGTGAGGCGCTTTCATAGCCGACGGCGAAGGCGACGTTGGAGGCGTTGTGGTCGCCGGCCAGCAGCAACTGTCGCGCCTCCTGCAGGCGCAGCTGCTTCTGATACTGAATGGGGCTGAGGCCGGTCAGCGCTTGAAAATGCCGATGCAGACTCGCGCGGCTCATGCCGCTGGCGTCGCACAGCGCCTCGATCCGCAGGCGCTTGTTACAGTTGTCCCGGATCCACGCCACGGCCTTGCGGATCTGGGCCAAGGGCTCCTCCGGACGAGCGATTTGGCGCAGCAGTCGGCCCTGGGGCCCCTGTAGAAGACGATAGAGCAATTCACGCTCCGCCATCGGCGCGAGCGCTGGAATGTCGGCGGGACTATCGAGCAAGGACAGCAACCGCAGGAGCGTGTCGCGCAGCGTCGGCGTCATCGGGTTGATCGCGACGCCAACACCCTGCGGCTCTGGGTCCCGCGTCGGCGGTAGGGTCGACGCCACGTCCGCCAGCAGGGCGGGATCCAGAACCAGCGACACGGCGATGTAGGGGCGACCGTCATCCTCGTCGAGGATCTGGCCCGTGCCCGGCAAATCAAGGGCGCTGATAAGGTACTGCGAGGAGTCGTAGCTGAGAAGCTGGTCGTTGATCGCGACGTGCTTCGAGCCCTGCAGGATGAAGCAGACCATCGAGCGATAGAGGCATGGCGCGCGATCGGTGTTTCCGCGCCCGATGGTGATGTCCAGCCTGGGGATGGGCGTGTCGGTCAAGCCGACCGCGGCGTGACGTCGAACGACCTCCAGGTGAGGCGAGAGCGGATTGGTCATTCCTCCGTATCGCACGTTTCCGCGCCGCCTCAAACGAGTTGAGACAATCGGGCAATAAGCTGAGCGGATCGGGCGGGTGCGCGGCGCGGGCGCGACCTACTTGGGTTTCATCGGAAGCCGCCACGGCGACGCTCCCTCACCCCAAGCTATCCCGCGAGAACGACATGACTAACAAGATCGCAATCATCACCGGCGCCAGCCGCGGCCTAGGTCGCAGCATGGCGCTTCACCTGGCCAAGCGCGGCGTCGGCGTTATCGGGACCTATCGCAGCGGCGCGGCCGAGGCCGAGACGGTGCGCCAGGAGATCGCGGCCCTGGGCGGCAAGAGCGTGATGATCGCGCTCGACGTCAGTGACTCAAAGAGCTTTCCGGCGTTCGCCGAGGCGGTCGCCGCCGCGTTGAAGACCGAGTTCGGCCGCGAGCGGTTTGACTATCTGGTCAACAACGCCGGCCATGGCCTCTATGCGCCGCTGACCGATGTGACCGAGGAGCAGTTCGACGGGATCATCGACACCCATCTGCGCGGCCCCATCTTCCTGACCCAGAAGCTGCTGCCGTTGATCGAGGACGGCGGGCGCATCCTGAATGTCTCGTCGGGCTTCGTGCGCGTCACCATGGCCGGCTACGGCATCTATGCCGCTGCCAAGGCCGCCATCCAGACGATGACCAAGTTCATGGCCGTCGAGCTGGGCGCGCGGCAGATCCGCGTCAACACCATCTCGCCCGGCGCGATCGCGACCGACTTCGGCGGCGGCGCGGTCCGCGACGACCAGAACATCAACGCCTATGTCGCCCAGACCATCGCGCTGGGCCGCGTGGGCGAGGCCGACGACATCGGCGGCGCGGTAGCAGCCATCCTGTCCGACGAAATGGGCTGGGCCAATGGCGCGACCTTCGACGTGTCGGGCGGTCAGGCGATCTGATCCTGCATCACCCCTTCGCCCTCGCCGTCCTGCAGCCTCATCGAAAGACCACCATGCAAAAGACCAGCCTCACGCTCGTCAGTCACCCGCTTTGCCCGTTCGTCCAACGCGCGGCGATCGTCCTTCTCGAAAAGGACGTCCCGTTCGAACGGGTCAATGTCGACCTCTCGGCCAAGCCCGACTGGTTCCTGGCCCTGTCCCCGACTGGCAAGGTTCCGCTTCTCCAGGTCCGCCAGGCCGGCGGGGAAGAGGCTGTCCTCTTCGAGAGCATGGTGATCTGCGAGTATCTCGAGGAGACGCAGGGCGGCGCGGGGATGTACCCGCAAGAGGCGCTGGCGCGCGCCCGGCAGCGGGCCTGGATCGAGTTCGCCACCCAGACCCTGGCCGACGCCTGGCAGTTCCTCAACGCAGCCGACAAGGCGACAGCTGAGGCCAAGCGGGCGGCGTTCCGCGGCAAGCTCCAGCGCCTGGAGCCGGAGTTGGGCGAGGGGCCTTATTTCCAGGGCGCGGCCTTCTCCATGGTCGACGCGGTGTTTGCGCCGCTCTTGCGGTACTTCGACATTCTCGGTCCCGAGGTGTCAGCGCCGATCTTCGAAGGCCTTCCGCGCGTGTCGGCCTGGCGAGCGGCCCTGGCGGTCAGGCCCAGCGTCATCGCTGCGGTCGGGGGCGACTACGCCGACCGGTTCCGGGCTCACCTGCGCCATCACCGGGCGCTGCTGGCGGCTTAGCGAGTCGAGGGAAAGCCCGCATCAAACCCAACCCCAAATTCAAATATCGTCTGAAGGACCCATTCCATGACCCACCAAATCGAACCCAAGAGCGCGCTGATCCTGATCGAGTATCAGAACGACTGGCTGGCTCCGACCGGCAGCATCAATCCGCAGTTCCAGGATCGTGAGCTGATCGACGCCGCGGTCGCCAACTCGGCCAAGGTCCTTGCTGATGCCCGCCGTCGCGGCCTGGAAATCATCCACGTCGCCATGGTGCTGGAGCCCAGCTACCGCGTCATGGGCCAGGGCAAGTATGGCCTGCGGGCGATGGTTCCGCAGTATCGCTCGTTCCTCGGCGAGCAGACCGAGTTCTTCACGGGCTTCGAGCCCGCGCTGGGCGAGCATGTCATCCGGGAACGCACCGGTGGCAGCAGCGCCTTCGCCGCCACCACGCTCGACAGCTATCTGCGCAATAACGGCATCTTCGACATCTATGTGATGGGCTTCGCCCTGCGCCAGTGCGTGGAGTCGACCGTTCGCAACGCCCACGACCTTGGCTACCACACCAACGTGATCCACGACGCCTCGGCGGCCTTCACCAAGCAGCAGCAGACCTCCTTCGTGGCCGAAATCCTGCCCTTCTACGGCAATGCGGTCACCACCGAGGAATTCCTGAACGCCGGTCGGTAGATGGCGTTGGGCCGGCCCCCGATATCGGGCCGGCCTCTAGCTTTGGCGGCGGCGCGATCGAGCCGCTGTCTGGAAGTGACTAGGATCCGAATATCTGCAATCCTCTTCGCAGTTGATAATGATGTCCGCACCTCCGGCCATGTAGCGCCATCAGCTGCCGTTGGCGCACCTCCAGGAAGTGGACATTCGACGGCTGCAGAAGTCCGCATATTGACCGTCCTCAAGCACCGTGCTGGGAGTACGGCGGTAGGCTGGCGGCCGCTTTTGTTAGAGCTTCGGCACGCCGATCATTAAAGGCCGATCATCCACCGTGAGCGGCCGATCGCATCCGCCATTAGTGCCTGCGACCGGGCCTGCAAAGGCTGGGCGGCGTAGGACAGGTGCTGGGTCATAACCACCATCAGAAGGTCGTTTTCGGGATCGACCCAGAAGTAGGTCCCGGCCGCGCCGTCCCAGTGATAGGTCCCCTTGCCCACCGGTACGCCGGCGGCGGCGGGATCGGTGAAGACCACGCCATTGAAGCCGATGCCGAAGCCGGGCCGGATGCGCTGATGGCCGGCGAGAAAGCCCTTCCGCATCAAGGCGTCGGGCAGGTGGTTGGTCATCATCAGCCGCGCGGCGTCCTCGGAGAGGATCCGCCGGCCGTCCAACGCGCCACGGTTCAGCAGCATCTGGGCGAAGCGCGCGTAGTCGGCGACCGTCGAGACCAGTCCGCCGCCGCCCATGGCCAGGGTCGGCGGCTTGAAATAGTCGCGCCGCATGGGATTGGCGATCGCCGTCAGCGGCGCCTCGCCGGCCTTGAAATAGAGCGCGGCCAGACGATCGGTCTTCTCCGGCGGAATATGGAACGCCGTGTCGACCATGCCCAGCGGCGCGAAGATCTCCTGGTCCATGAAGTCCGGCAGCGATTGGCCCGTCAGGCGCTCGATGATCGCGCCCTGCACCTCCATGCCGATGCTGTAGCGCCACGAGGCCCCCGGCTGAAAGGCCAGCGGCAGCGGCCCCAGGCGCGCCATCATCTCGGCGAGGTCGTCCGCTTCCCAGACCTTGGCGTCCTGGTAGGCTCGGTTGATCGGATCGCTCATGTCCGACAGCGAAGACCCGTAGCCGAGACCCGCCGTGTGGGTCAGCAGCTCGACCAGGGTCGGCGGATGGTCGACGGCCTCCAACCGGCCGTCGACGCCGAGCACTTTAGCGCCGGCGAACTCCGGCAGGTGTTTCTCGATCGGGTCCCGAGGATCCCAGAGACCGCGATCCCAGAGGATCATCATGGCGACAGCCGTCACCGGCTTGGTCATCGAGAAGATTCGGTAGAGACCGTCGACGCGCGCTACCTGGCCCTTTTCGATATCCAGCATGCCCAGGGTCGAGACGTGGCAGACTTGGCCGTGGCGCGCGACCAAGGTCACCGCGCCGGGGATGGTGCCGGCGTCGATCTCGGCCTGGACGATGGCGTCGATGCGGTCGAGGCCTTCCGCCGAAAGACCGACGTCCTCCGGCGACGCCGTGACCAGCCCGCCCGCCATCAGACCCTCCCCGAGCGCGCGATAGCGCCCAGATGATGCGCGCTGGGCTTGGGCGTCCGTTCGAAGGTCTCGTAGTCGACATGGACCAGGCCGAACCGCTCCCCGTAGCCGCGCGTCCATTCGAAATTGTCGAGCAGCGACCAGCATATATAGCTGTGGACGTCGATCCCTTCGTCGAGGCAGGCGCGCACCTCGGCCAGGGCGGCGTCCAGGAAGGCCACACGCCGGGTGTCGTCATGCGTGGCGATGCCGCTCTCAGTCACATAGATCGGCCGGCCGATGCGCTCGTGGGCGAAGCGGATCGTGCCGCCCAGGGCCTGCGGATAGAACTCGTAGCCCGCGCCGGTCATCTCCGCGTCCTCGGGCGGCGGCAACCGGCCTTCGGCGCCGATCAGCACGCGGGTGTAGGTCTGGACGCCGATGAAGTCGGCCTGGCGGGCGGCCTCGAGCCAGGGCCCGTAGAGCATCTGGATCAGCGCCTCGGCCTGATGGCCCTCACCCACGCCCTGAACGTCCTGCATCGTCAGGGTCAGTCCCACGGGGAAGTCGCCAGGGCCGGCCTTCATCGCCGCGGCCGCCTTGGCGTGAGCATCCAGCAGCACCGGCTCGCAGACCTCCAGCGGCGCGAACAGAAGCGAGGAGAAGCGCTCGGACCCCGTCGCCTTGCGGCACGCGTCCAGCATCGCCGCGATGGCGTCGCCGCGATCGCCCAGGCGCAGAAGCGCGATCAGGCGCTGGATGTTGGCTTCGTTGAAGGTGGTGGCGTACGAGATCAGATCGCCCAAGTGCCCTGTAGCCCGCTCGGCGAAGCGCGCGAAGTAGTCGGCCCCATCGACTAGCTCGAACCCGCCACGGGCGGCGAACCAGCGCGGCGTGGTGAAGTGGTTGAAGGTGACCATGGGCTTGAGGCCGCGTTCATGGCAGGCCTCCAGGATCCGCCGGTAGTGGTCGAGCGCCGCGCGTGAGAACTTGCCCTCCTCCGGCTCGATCCGCGCCCATTCAATCCCAAACCGATGACAGTTGAAGCCAAGGTCGGCGGCGATGGCGATGTCTTCCTCGAACCGGTGGAAGCTGTCGCAGGCGTCGAGCGAGGGCTCGGCGAAGACCGTCGGCGTGACGTTTTCAGCCAGCCAAGCGTCTGAGTTGATGTTGCCGCCCTCGCTTTGATGCGCCGAGATCGCGGTTCCCCAGAGAAAGCCTTCGGGAACGGGTCGTGAGTCGGTGGACGGCAAGGCGCACTCCTAGAGCTTGTCTTCAATGTCGGGGTAGATGCGGCGCATCAGGTCCGACAGGACCTGCAGCGAGCGCTGGACGCCGGCGTCGTTGTTCATGAACACCGCTTCGAGAGCCAAGCCCCGCACGGCGGCGACATAGAGTTCGTGGATGGCCTCGGCCTGCGGTACGGGGGTCAGGCCGGCGGCGCGGACACGCTCGGAGCTCCACTCATGGGCGCGCTCGTCGATGGCCTTCTGCAGGGTGCGCAGCTGCTCGCCCAGCTCGGGATCCGAGCGCGAGGCCAGCATGATCTCCATGACCGCGATGCCCGAGGGCTTGCTCATCACGCCCCACATCGTCTGGGGCAGGCGCTCGAGCCATCGGGCCGGCTCCATCTCGCGGATGGACTGGTTGTAGGCGTCGCTGTCGCTCTCGAAGACCGACTGCACCACCGCCAGCATCAGGTCCGTCTTGGCCTTGAAGTGGTGGGTCATGGCGCCGCGGCTGACCCCGGCCTCGTCGGCGACGGCCGATACGGTCGTTGCGGTGTAGCCGCTGCGGTAGAGGCAGGCGATGGCGGCCTGGATCAGGCGGGCGCGCATCTCGGCGGTGCGTTCGGCCTGCGGGCGGCGGCGGCGAGTCGAGGATTTGTCGGTGCTCATGGCCTCCAGCCTAGCCTGAGCCGGGGACGCGGACAGCCTGGGGGCGCTCATTGGAGGTGCTCGCGCCAGAAGGCGGCGACCTCGCTCCAGGCCGACTGCCCCTCCGGGGTCAGGGCCAGCATCGGCTGGAAGACATGGGGCATGCCCTCATAGACCTCCAGACGCGAGGCCTGCCCCGCCGCGCGCAGGGCGCGGTGCAGGCGCACGCTGTCGCTGAGCCGGATCTCCCGGGTGCCGACCTGCAGCAGGACCGACGGAAAACCGCGCGTGAAGTCGGCCTTGAGCGGCGAGACCAGCGGCAGGCCCCACTCCTGTGGATCGGCATAGGCCCGCAAGGCCGGAGCCAGGGTGCGGGCGTCGAGGTAATCGTAGGCGGCCAGGGTCAGGTTGGTGTCGCCCTCGCCGGCCAGGTCGACGACCGGCGAGAACAAGACCAGGGCGCCGGGTCCCGGCAGGTCCTGGTCGCGCAGGGCGAGGGTTGCGGCGGCGGCGATGCAGCCCCCGGCGGAGTCGCCCATGAGTCCAGGGATGGCCTCCGTGCGCTCGCAAATGGCCCGCCAGGCGCCGACGACCTCGCGCTGGATGTCTCGCCAGCGAGCGCGCGGCGCCAGAGTGTAGTCGATGGAGTGCACCATGCG
>JAYRLX010000190.1:0-7376 GCA_041905125.1 Caulobacter sp.
GAACTGCAGCAGGGCGAACAGGGTCGGCCCGACGCTGCCGGCCAGGACGCCCAGCACCGGCAGATAGGCGAACAGGAAGATCACCAGGCCCCAGAACAGCGCGTTGTCCAGGCCCACCGCCATCATCACCGCCCACGATCCGATCGCGATCATCAGGCCGGTGACCGACTGGACGTACATGTAGCTCTCGACGCCCGAGAAGCTGCGCTCCAGCACCACGGCGAGGCCCCGGCCGCCGCGCGAGGCGACGATCGACTCCACGCGCTTCTCGATCATGGGCTTGGAGAGCAGCAGGAAGAACAGGAAGATCAGCGTCAGGCCCAGGCCCGCCGAGGCGTCCTGGACGCTGCCCAGCAGGCGGTCGGCGACCGGCCCCAGCTCGATCTTCTGGGCCAGGGCCTCCAGGCTCAGCCGCCCGCCCGGCGCGGGGACCATCGCCAGCAGCTGGTCGATCCGCGCCAGCATGGCCGGCATCTTGAGCACGATCCGCGAGGCCCCTTCGACCACCACCGCCATGCTGGCGACGATGATCCCGCCGACGATCACGGCGGTGATGGCGAACACCATCCAGCGGCGCGCCCTGGGCAGCAGGCGCACGACCCGTTCGCTCAGCGCCATGATCAGGATCGCCAGCACCAGCGCCAGGGTGAACGGCCACAGCACGGCGCGGAACACGTACAGCAAGGCCGATGCCATGGCGAAGTTCACCAGGAACGATGTGCCGGGCTTGGTCACGAGGCCTCCGGAGGGTGGATGAGGATGATCCCCCGCGGGCGATAACATTTCCCTAGCGGCAAGCGCTACCGCGGCCCTACCGCCAGGCGTAGTTGAAGCTGACGCTGATGCGCTGCTCGTCGGCCTGGTTCGGCGTCACCTCGTGGCGCAACCAGCTTTCCCACATCAGGATCGTCCCCGGCGCCGGCTGGACGTAGACGAAGGGCTGCAGGCTCTCCGGCGCGTCGGCCAGGCGGTTCGGCGCGGCCATCATCATCGGCAGGCGCGGATCCTCGAACTTCAGGGCCGAGGCGCCCGGCGGGATGGTCACGTAGATCGTGCCGGAGATCACGCTGTGGGGGTGGATGTGGCCGGTGTGCTGGCCGCCCGGCTCCAGGATGTTGATCCAGAAGCTGTCCATGACCAGCTTGCCCGCGCCGAGATCGAAGCACAGGTCCTTGGCGAAGGCCGCCGCGTGCTTGTCGAGCTTCTTCTTGAGGTCCGCGAACAGGCTGTCGCGCTGCGGCAGGTCGTTCAGCGAGGCGTACGACGTGTAGCCCAGATAGCCCTTGTTATAGGCCCAGGCCTGGCCCGCCTCGTCCTCCTCGGCGATGGCGACGCAGGCGTCGTGCAGGTCGTCGACGAAGGTCTCGAAGCCCTTCTCGCCGGCGAGGCTGGCTTGGTAGATCGGGGTGGCGAAGAGGCTGCGCGTGGTCATGGCGCGGGGTTAGCTCCAGAGACGCAATACGTCAAAACCCTCCATGGTTGCACACGCGGAAAATTAGTGCCAGGATGGCATATCAACGTTCTTTCAAAAATGGCGAAGGCGACAAATGCGTATCATCGTGTCTGCGGTCTCCGCCTTATGCCTGGTCTCGCTGGGAGGGTGCGGCTCATTTGGGGGCTATCCCGAACCGCTCGAGTCCCGCGCGGTGGCCCTGTCCTATGTGCAAGCCGACACCCTGCCCGCTGCAATCGCCGCGTACGACGCTGCGGCCGCCGGAACGCCGAGCGCGATCCAACAGCAGGACCTCCGCGCCAAGCGCGATAAGATCGTCCGAGCCCGGATTTATGCCATCGACATCAACTATGATGACTTCGCCCGCACGCTGAGCACCGAGCAGAAGTCTTTCGCGGTCGGATCCGACGTCTTGATCGCTGGCCTAACCGGCGCGGCCACCCTGGCGAAGAGCGCGCGAACCAAGACCCATCTCACCACCTATGCCGGCGGGGTTCTCGGGGTGAGGGCGAGCGTCGATAAGGAGGTCTACTACAGCAAGACCTTGCCTGCGGTGGTCTCGCAGATGGAGGCTTCACGCAAAGCTGTCCTGGCGAAGATTTCCGAAGGCCTCGCCAAGCCAAACGCCGACTACCCGCTGGCGGCGGCGCTAGCTGACCTGCAGGATTACTATATCGCTGGCACCCTGAATGGCGCCCTGACTCAGATCACCAAAGACGCCGGTGTTAAGAGCCAAGCGGCCGAGGAGCGGATCGACAACGTCACCACCCTAAAGGCCAACTACGACAGCCTGGCCGACTCTCTTATCCGCTACTGGCAGCCGGACGGCGTGACGGTCGATCAGGCGCATCTCAACATGATGATCTCCTGCGGCGGCCCAGGCGCCACCGCGCGCTCGGTCGGACGCATCGTCGATGCTGGCAATACGTCGCAACGGTCAGCCTTGATCACCTGCCTTCGGAACAAGGGCGAAACCGTCAATTAGAGGATCCGCGCATGCCGGATGACACCCCACAGACGTCCCCTAGCCAAAGCCTGTCTCAAGACGTCTACACGAACGTCGACGAGGCGCACCGGCCAGGCCTCATCGCCCGACTCTGGAGCGAAGGCGCGATCAGGGTCGAGGCGGTTCTGCAAGCCAACGGAACCTTCACCGTAACCGCAACCTTCGAGGAAGGGGCGTAGGGGCGCGCGCGCGACGGCTCGTCCAACGCGCCTTCCCCCGTCGCTGAGCGCGCCGGACTCGCCTATATGTCGGGCGTGACCGATACGACGACCGACACCCCCTCTTCCCCCCGCCTGACCGGCGCCGCGCTGATCAAGGACGAGGTCACGCGCCTGCCCGACGCGCCGGGCGTCTACCGCATGATCGGCGAGGGCGACGAGGTGCTGTATGTCGGCAAGGCCAAGAGTCTGAAGAAGCGGGTGATCCAGTACGCGCAGGGGCGCTTCCACACCAACCGCATCGCCCACATGGTCGACGCGACGCGGGCCATGGAGTTCGTCACCACCCGCACCGAAGCCGACGCCCTGCTGCTCGAGATCAACCTGATCAAGTCGCTGAAGCCGCGCTTCAACGTGCTGCTGCGCGACGACAAGAGCTTCCCCGAGATCGTCATCCGCCGCGACCATGACGCGCCTCAACTCCGCAAACACCGCGGCGCCCACACGATCAAGGGCGACTATTTCGGTCCGTTCGCCAGCGCCTGGGCGGTGAACCGCACGCTGAACACCCTGCAGAAGGCGTTTCTCCTCCGCTCGTGCAGCGACAGCGTCTACGAGACGCGCGACCGGCCCTGCATGCTGCACCAGATCAAGCGCTGCGCCGCCCCGTGCACCGGCCTGATCGGCAAGGAGGACTACCAGGCCCTGGTCGACCAGGCCGAGGCCTTCCTGCGGGGCAAGTCGCGCGCCGTGATCGCCTCGATGGCCAAGCAGATGGAGGAGGCCGCCGAGGACCTGGAGTTCGAGCGCGCCGCCCGCCTGCGCGACCGCATCCGCGCCCTCTCCAGCGTCGCCCAGGAGACCCAGATCAATCCCGAGACCGTGGAGGAGGCCGACGTCGTCGCCCTGCACGTCGAGGGCGGCCAGGCCTGCGTGCAGGTGTTCTTCTTCCGCGCCGGCCAGAACTGGGGCAACCGCGCCTACTTCCCGAGGATCACGGGCGCCGCCGACGAGTCCGAGGAAGAGGGCGTCACCGAAGAGCAGCGGATCATCACCGCCTTCCTCGGCCAATTCTACGACGACAAGCCGATCCCGCGGCTGATCCTGACCAACGTCCAGCCGGCGGAAGCCGCCCTGCTGGCCGAGGCCTTCTGCGTGAAAAGCGGCCGCAAGGTCGAGATCAGCGTCCCCAAGCGCGGCGAGAAGGCCGACCTCGTCGCCCATGCCCTGACCAATGCGCGCGAAGCGCTTGGACGAAAAATGGCCGAGGGCTCGGCCCAGACCAAGCTGCTGGCCGGGGTGTGCGAGGCCTTCAAGCTGGAGGCCCCGCCCGAGCGGATCGAGGTCTACGACAACAGCCACATCCAGGGCACCAACGCCGTGGGCGGCATGATCGTCGCGGGCCCGGAAGGCTTCATGAAGGGCCAGTACCGCAAGTTCAACATCCGCTCGACCGACCTCACCCCCGGCGACGACTACGGCATGATGAAGGAGGTGCTGAAGCGCCGCTTCGCCCGCCTGGTCAAGGAGGAGGAGGAAGGCGACAGCGACAACCGCCCCGACCTCGTGCTGGTCGACGGCGGCAAGGGCCAGCTGGACGCGGCGCTGGAGATCATGGCCGACCTCGGCGTCGACGACATCGCCGTCGTCGGGGTGGCCAAGGGCCCGGACCGCGACGCGGGCCTGGAGCGCTTCTTCCTGCCCGGCCAGCCGCCCTTCATGCTCGAGCCCAAGTCGCCGGTGCTCTACTACCTGCAGCGCCTGCGCGACGAGGCCCACCGCTTCGCCATCGGCGCCCACCGCACCCGCCGCAGCATGGACCTGAAGAAGAACCCGCTCGACGAGATCGAAGGCGTCGGTCCGGGCCGCAAGAAAGCCCTGCTCCACGCCTTCGGCTCCGCCAAGGGCGTCAGCCGGGCCAGCGTCGAGGACCTGGTCAAGGTCGAGGGCGTCAGCCAGGCCCTGGCCGAGCGGATCTTCGGGTTCTTCCGCAAGGGGTGAGGGCGTCCCCTCTCCCCTTGCGGGAGAGGGTGACCCGAAGGGCCGGGTGAGGGGTCGCGCGGCCCCCTCCGAGAAACCCCTCATCCGTCGGCTGCGCCGACACCTTCTCCCGCAAGGGGAGAAGGACACCGCCCCCTACAGGTACTTCATCCACCACTGCCCGCTGCGGCGCTTGAGATCGCCGAACCAGTGGCTCGCCAGGCCGCATGGAACCGCCACCAGCGCCGCCAGGAGCCAGATCGAGGCCACGTTGGAGACGCTGAACACCTCGCCGTGGTTGGGGCCGAAGACGGCCAGGGCGCCGAGGTTCAGCAGGTGCAGGCCGTAGAGGTGGATCAGGTAGAAGAACAGCGGCGCGCCGCCGAAGGCGACCAGGACGGCGGTCAGCCGCTCGGGCGCGCGCTCCAGGGCCGCGAGCAGGATCGCGCCGACGCTCAGGGTCAGCAACAGGAAGTCGGCCGAGGGCGGGTACTTGGTCAGGTTCAGCACGCTCATCAGCGTCAGCAGCGGCGTGGCGCCGGGGGCCCAGGGCGTGGGATCGCCGTAGAGATTGATCGCCCTTAGCGCGGCCAGCAGCGCCAGGGACGCGCCGGCCAGGATCAGCAGCCGCTCGCGGCGCGCGTCGGCCTCCAGCTTGAACCAGGGCCCGATGCCGTAGCCCAGGGCCGCCACGCCGATCCACGGCAGGAGGGGATAGGAGGTCCGCGCCTGGCCGCCCCAGGGCAGGTCGAGCAGGCCCCGGTCGTGCAGGATCGCCCACAGCACATGGCCGGGCTCGCCCTTGGGGATGGTGATGGGCCCCAGCAGGTTGTGGCCCAGCACGATCACCAGGCCGACGGCGATCAGGGCCAGGCGCGGCAGGCGGACCAGGGCCGCCAGCGCGATCATCGACAGGCCGATCGCCCAGATGACCTGCAGATAGACCATCTTCGGCGTCAGCGAGAAGCTCCAGGCGAAGTTCACCACCGTCAGCTCCAGCGCCACCAGGAACAGGCCGCGCTTGAACAGGAAGGCCGAGGCCGCCGCCGCGCCACCCGCCTTCTGGCCGTACAGCCAGGCCGAGACGCCGGTCAGGGCCACGAAGATCGGCGCGCACAGGTGGGCCGACAGCCGGGTGAAGAACAGCGCCGTCGGGGTGGTCGACAGGTCCAGCGGGTCGGCGACCGGGACGTGGCTGAAGAAGAACTCCCGCGTGTGATCGACCAGCATCAGCAGCATGACGAGCCCCCTCAAGGCGTCGATCGAGGTGATGCGGCGGGAGGCGGGGGCGGATGAAGCGAGGGGCGTTGACAGCATGGCCCCGCTCGCTTAGCCGATACTTTATAACATTACAATGGAGCCTTGAGTTGCCCCTGCTTTCCAGCTGCGCCGCCGCCTGCCTGCTCGCTGTCGCGGGCGCCGACGCCGCCGCCCCGCCTCCCGAGAGCGCCGTCGACGAGATCGTCATCCTGGGCCGCCGCGCCGATCCGGCCGACCTGACCCTGGGCGCCGGTCCGGTGACGCAGCGCATGTCGCCCTCCAGCCGCTCGGTCGAGCACGACCTTATCGAGGCGGTCGGCGCCACACGCCTGGCCGACGTGCTGGAGCTGGTCAGCGGCGTGAGCCAGCAGAACAACCGCGGCGGGGTGATGGACAACTTCGCCATCCGCGGCTTCCTGGGTACGCCCGACGGCGGCGCCGAGTACTATGTCGACGGCTTCCTGGCCAACCGAGGCCTGGCCCCGCCCCGCGATCCGGCCGTGGCCGAGCGCGTGGAGCTGCTGAAGGGCCCCGCCGGCGCCCTGTTCGGCGACATCGACCCGGCCGGCCGCGTCAATATCGTCTCCAAGACCCCGACCTTCACCCGCAGGATCGAGGCGACCGCGACCGCCGGCTCATTCGGCCTGCGCCGGGGCGAGCTGGATCTGAGCGGACCGCTGAGCGACACGGTGGCCGCCCGCCTGGTCGTGGCGCGCGAGCATTCGGACGGCTGGCGCGACTATGTGACCATGGACCGCGCGACGATCGCGCCGTCCCTGACCTGGCGTCCCAGCGACCGGACGCGGCTGACCTATGTCGGCGAATGGACCCGCTTCGACACGCCTTTCGACCGGGGCCAGCCGGCGGTGAACGGAAACGCGACCGCCCTGCCCGCCTCGCGCTTCTTCGGCGAGCCCGGCGACGGCGTCACCCGCTTCCGCAACCTGCGCCACCAGCTGACCGGCGAGACCCAGTTGGCCGGCTCCTGGCGGCTCAACGGGGGCCTGGCCTGGCGCGAGGGTTCGCTGAAGGGCTTCTCGAGCGACCAGTCGCGGCTGGTGGGCGACACCCTGTGGCGCCAGCGCCGCCAGCGCGACTATTCGGCCACCGACATCTCGGCTCGGCTGGAGCTGTCGGGGCAGGTCAATAGCCCGCTCGGCGTTCACCGCCCCACGATCGGCCTGAAGGCCTACACCCTGGACTTCCACGAGGGCCTGATGCGGCGCAATCCGACAGCCACGGCCAACTATGGACTCAACATCTACAACCCGGTCTATGGCGGCCAGGCCCTGCCCCTGCTGCCATTCACCGACACCCGCGAGACCCGCAGCGTCACGACGCTCTACGTCGAGGACCTGTGGGAGGTCACCGACCGCCTCAGCCTGACCGGCGCCCTGCGCTATGACGACTACGTCCAGAAGATCCGCAACCGTCGCACCGGGATCGCCGGCAAGGCGACGGGTCAGCCACTGGACTACCGCCTGGCCGCCCGCTACCGCCTGACCGACGCCTGGGCGCT
>JAYRLX010000191.1:0-7266 GCA_041905125.1 Caulobacter sp.
GTCGTGGTGCGGTGGCTGGACCGGGTGACGGGATGCGTCTTCGTGGCGTTCGGACTGAGGCTGGCGCTGGAGCGGCGGTGACGATGCGCTAAATCCTCCCCCGCGATGCGGGGGAGCATCCTGGAGCCCCCTACCCCTCCTTCAACGCCTCCACGCCGCCGTCGACCGACGGAGTCACCACGAAGCGCTTCAGCACGCTGGTCTCGTACTTCGGGTCATGGATCGTCGAGACCGCCACCAGATCGCCCGTGGCCTTGCCGTGTTCCAGCGTCAGCAGGACGAATCCCTTGGCGCTGCCGTGGCTGTAGCGGACTTCCTTGTTGCGCTGGACGAAGGCCTCGCCGATCGGCGCGCCCGGCATCAGGTCGCCATAGCCCGGCGAGGTGATCGAGGTCGCGCCGAACTCGGCGGCCACCCGCTTGTCGCCCGCGTCGTTCCACAGCTCGTTGACCCAGAACATATGGCTGTCGCCGGCCAGCACGATCGGCCGCGCCTTGGCGGCGGTGAAGATGTCGTAGACCCGCTGGCGATCGGCGGGATAGCCGTCCCAGGCGTCCAGGTTCGACGGGATCTCATAGGCCGACATCGCCACCGACTGGGCGACGCGCTTCTTGGCGTAGTCGGGCAACTGGCCGACCAGAGCCCCGAACTTCTCCTCGCCCATCGTCTTCTGGAGGTTGGGCGTGGCGACGCGGGCCATCACGACCTGGTTGCCCAGCACCTGCCAGGCCGTGCCGGCCTTGACCGAGGCCTGGACCTGGCTGGCTAACCAGCGCTCCTGGTCGGCGCCCATCATCCGGCGCGACGGGTCCTTCCACTTGGCTGCGAAGGCCGCGACGTCCGGCTTGCCATCGACGATCGGCAGGTCGGTCTCATAATCCAGCTGATGCGTGCGCGCGGTCAGCCGCGTTTCGGTCATCAGCAGGGTGGCCACGTCGCCGAACTGGAAACCGCGCCAGGCGGCCTCCGGCAAGGTTCCCGGCGCGGCCTCGCGGATCGGCATCCACTCGTAATAGGCCTTCAGCGCCGCGGCCTTGCGCGTGGCCCAGTCGCCCTCGGTCTTCGGCTGATGGTTCTCGGCCCCGCCGATCCAGCTGTCGTTGGCGGTCTCATGGTCGTCCCAGACCACGATCCACGGCGCGCGGGCATGAGCGGCCTGCAGCATCGGGTCGGTCTTGTAGAGGCGGTGCCGGCGGCGATAGTCGTCCAGCGTGACGATCTCATGCGGCGGATCGGGCATGCGCGTCTTGGCGGTCGGCGAATTCATGCCGTAGTCGCCGGGCGCGGCGCCGTATTCGTAGATGTAGTCGCCCAGGTGCAGCACGGCGTCGACGCGTTCCAGCTTGGCGATCGCGTCATAGGCGTTGAAGTAGCCGTTCGGATAAAGGCTGCACGAGGTGACCGCCAGGACGACGTCCTTGACGGCGCCGGCCGACAAGGTGCGCGTGCGACCGACCACCGCCTCGCCCACGGCCTCGCCCGCGCGGCTGGCGCGGAAGCGGTAGTAGTACTCGGTCCCCGGCTTCAGGCCGGTGACGTCGATCTTGACCGTGTGATCGCGACCGGCGTCGGTGGTGGCGTGCCCCTGGCGGACGATGGTCTTGAAGTGCGGATCGGTCGCCACATCCCAGCGCACGCCCACCGGCAGCTTGGCGCCCGGCGCCGTCACCCGCGTCCACAGGATCACGCGGTCCTGCAGCGGGTCCCCGGAGGCGACGCCATGCTCGAAGCGGACGGGCCCCTCGTGCAGGCCCTTGACGGTGGCGGCCGCGGCTTCGCCGGCGGCGGCGCCCGAAAGGCCCAGCAGGCCCAGAACCTTGCGGCGATCGATGGTCATGATGGCTCTCCCCAGGGCGCGACACGGAACAACGAAATCAGACGGCCGTCATCCCGCTGTGAGGGAAGACGGCCGTTGGGCTTCTAGTGGCGGAAGGTGATCCCCACGCCCATGAAGCGCGGCTTGCCGGCGATGAAGGTCGGGATGCCGAAGCTGTCGCCGGTGTTGCCCGCGTCCTTCAGGTAGCTGACGTCGCCCAGGTTCTCGACGAAGGCCTCGACCTTCCAGCGATCGTCCACGGCGCCGAAGCCGACGCGCACGTTCAGCAGGCCATAGGCCTTCTGGAACTCGTCGACCTTGGTGTCGGGGAACAGGCCCGACGACTGCAGGTCGCTGCGGTCGTTGTCGTCGTCGAAGAACATCTTCGAGCGCCAGGTGTAGGTGGGCGTGAAGGTCAGCTTGCCGCCCAGGGCCTCGCGGCTGAACGCGGCCCCGGCCGAGAAGCTCTGGTCAGGCGACAGGCGGAAGGAGTTGCCCTTGCGCAGGCCGCTTTCGAGGCGGGCGTGGTTGTAGGCGTAGGTGGTGAACAGGGTCCAATAGTCGCCGGCCTGCAGGCGGGCCTCGCCCTCGAAGCCGTAGGCCTTGGCCTTGCCGGCGTTCAGGGTCACGACCTGAGCGCCCTGGCGGAAGCTGGTGGCGAAGTTGTCGTAGTCGTAGCGGAAGACCGCGCCCGACAGGTAGAGGCGGCCATCCAGGACCTTGCCCTTGGCGCCGGCCTCGTAGCTGTCGACCGTTTCGGACGCCACCACGTTGAAGCGGGCGGCGCCCAGCGGCGCCGACGGCGCGCTGGACGAGATCACGTCCGGGCGACGGCCCCGGGCGTAGGACGCGTAGAGGCTGAGATTGTCGGCGGGCTCATAGCGGCCGACCACGCGCCAGGTCAGGCCATTATCGTCGATCGACTTGGCGAAGGTGTCGCCATTGTTCGTCGTCGGCTGGGTGATCAGGCCCACGGTCGGCAGCAGCGGATTGTTCACGGCGTTCGGCTGGGCGGCCAGGAACAGGTTGGTCGCGGTCGGCGCGGCCAGCAGGATGCCCAGGATCGAGCGACCGTTCTGGACGTTCGAGCGGTAGGCCGCCCAGCGGTCTTCGCTGGTGTAGCGGATGCCGGCGGTGATCTCGAACTTGTCCGTCAGCTTGAACGTGCCATCGGCATAGACGTCATAGGCGGTGTTCTCGCCGTAGTTGGCGAATTCCTCGCGATGGATCGGCTTCAGGTTCGAGACGATGCCCGGCGCGATCGCGGACGGGATGCCAAAGCCCAGCTGCAGAACCTGCGCCAGATAGGCCGGGTTGGTCAGCACGGCCAGCGGCTGCGGATTCGGCCGGCTGATGCCCAGCGGCGTGTTGCCGGCCAGCAGGGCCAAGACCAGACGCTCGTCGAACTGGCCCGGAATGCGCCACGACCCCGTCTCGTGGAAATAGTTGGCGCCGACGAAGCCGGTGAAGCGACCGCCGCCGTCATAGCGCAGACGCAGTTCCTGGCTCTGCTGACGGCCTTGCGCGTCCTCGGCGAAGGTCAGGATCGGCAGGGACGAGCCATCCGGATCGAACACCTCGACCGAGTGGAAGGCGCGGGTGGCGGTGATCGACGACAGGGTCCAGCTGTCGCTGATCTTGTACTCGGCCAGGGCCGTCAGGCCGTAGACCTTGCGGTCGAGGCCCAGCGGCTTGCCGCCCTCGAAGCCGGCGCCGGGGGCCAGGGTGGCGGCCGAGGAGACGCCGGTGTCGCCCAGGACCTCGCCGGTGACCGGATTGGTCGGGTTGAAGGTGTGGCTCTTGAACGAGGTGCCCGTGGTGGAGTCTTCCTGGTAGTTGCCGATCAGGTCCAGCTTCAGCGGACCCGGCTCCAGGTGATAGGCCATGCGGACGGCCTTGGTGTTGGTCGAGTTGTAGGCGTCGCCGCCGGCCGCGTCGTCGACATAGCCGTCGTTCTTGCGGGCGCGGGCGGCGATGCGCAGGGCGCTGCCGTCCCCGAACGCGAAGTTGACCATGCCCTCACCGACGAAATAGCCGCCCGTGCCGCCTTCGGCCTTCAGCAGCCAGTCGTTCTTGGCCGGGTTGGCCTTGTTCTGCACGAGGTTCACCGCGCCGATCAGGGCGCCGCGGCCGAACAGGGTCGATTGCGGGCCCTTGGCGACCTCGACCCGCTCCATGTCGAACAGCTCGACGTACGAACCGCGCGAACGCGAGATCGGCACGCCGTCCTGATAGATCGAGACGCGGGTCTCGTCGGTGGCCGAGCCGGAGTCCGAGGTGATGCCGCGCATCACGAAGCCGGAGTTGTTGTTCGACTGGTTCTGCACCAGGAAGCCCGGGGTGAAGGCCGACAGCTCGTCGAACGCCTTGACGCCGATCGCCTCCAGGAACTTGCCGGAATAGGCGGTGACCGCCATCGGCACCTCGACCGGGTCCTGGGCGCGCTTCTGGGCGGTGATCACCACCTCGCCCAGGCGGGTGTCCTGATCATCGGCGGCGGGCGCGGTCGGCGCGTCGGCGGCGAAGGCCGGGGCGGCGGCGGCCAGGGCCAGAAGGCTGGCGGTCAACAGCGTGGTGGTGCGGAAAGCGCGCATCGACTATCCCCCTGAATGCGAAACTCGATCTGGCCCGTAGGCATGGCGCGTGTCGTCGGTGCGACGGAGTTGTGAAGGAGCGATGAAACCCCCGGTGACCCACGCGGAAGACAGATTGGACGACGACGTCCTCGAAGACGCGGGTCTCGACGCTGGCGGCGAAGCCCTGACGGCCGTCCTGCCGCCGGAGCTGGCCGGTCAAAGGCTGGACAAGGCGCTGGCGACTCTGCTCCCCGACCTGTCTCGCGCGCGGCTGCAGGCGCTGATCGCCGAGGGCCGCCTGTCGCTGGACGGCCAGCCGGTCGCGGACGCCTCCCGCAAGGCCAAGGCGGGAGCCTATGTCCTGCTGGTCCCGCCGCCGATCCCGGCGGATCCCGAGCCGGAGGCCATCCCGCTGGCCGTGCTTTACGAAGACGCGCACCTGATCGTGGTCGACAAGCCCGCCGGCATGGCCGTCCACCCCGCGCCCGGCAGCCTGACCGGCACCCTGGTCAACGCCCTGCTGCATCACTGCGGCGACAGCCTGTCGGGCGTCGGCGGCGTCGCGCGGCCCGGCATCGTCCATCGCCTGGACAAGGACACCTCGGGCGTGATGGTCGCCGCCAAGAGCGACGCCGCGCACAAGGGTCTCTCGGCCCTGTTCGCCGCGCATGACATCGATCGGCTCTATATCGCCCTGACCCGCGGCGCGCCCTCGCCGCCCTCGGGAACGATCACCACGCAGTTGGGCCGCTCGCCCGGCGACCGCAAGAAGATGGCCGTGCTGCGGTCCGGCGGGCGCGAGGCGATCACCCACTACAGGGTCGAGGCCGCGTTCGGTCCGCAGGACAAGCCCCTGGCCGCGCGGGTCGCCTGTCGCCTCGAGACCGGCCGAACGCACCAGATCCGGGTCCATATGGCCAGCAAGGGCAGTCCGTGCCTGGGCGACCCCGTCTATGGCGCGGGCCAGCCGGCGACCGCGGTCCGAGAGGCCATCCAGGCGGCCGGACTCAAGCGTCAGGCGCTGCATGCGGCGGTGCTGGGGTTCGTCCATCCGATCACCGGCGAGACCCTCCGCTTCGAGACGCCCCTTCCCGTCGACATGGCGACGCTCCGGAGAAGCTTGGAAGCCCTCTAGTTGGCTTCCTCGCCCGCACAAGGTCAAGCTTGCGTCAGCGCAACAAAAGCGCCCTAATTGCGCTGGCTTGACGCTCTAGTGTGCGTAGCGTGCCATCCTGGAGCTTAGCCATGCGGCGTCTCATCGCGATCCTGGCCGTCGGCCTTTCCGCCGCCGCCCCCGCCTTTGCCGCTTCGGCCGGCGATGATGAGGCGATCGCCACCGCCCAGGCCAAGCCCACGCCCGAAGCGCTGAAGGCCGCCGCCCAGGCCGCGCCGATCGCGCCGCAGACCTCCAAGCCCCTGACGACCCAGGAGCAGATCGCCGCCTTCCTGGCCGAGACCCCGGCGCCCCGATCCGAAAGCGGCCCGCGCGGCCTGCTGCCCGCCGACCGGGACGAGGACGGCAAGCGCCAGGTCCACGGCTCCATGGGCGTCTCGGTCGGCACCGGCGGGTACCGCAGCGCCTACGCCTCGGCCCTGTTCCCCGTCGGCGAGAACACCACGGTGGGCGTCGCGGTCTCCAAGACCGATTTCGGCAAGCACGGCGGCTTTTACGCCGATCCGTACGCTGGCGGTCCCTACTACGGCGGGCCCTATGGCTATGGTTATGGCGGCTACGGCTATGGTCGCCTGCGCGGCGGCTCGCAGCAGTCGGTCGCCCTGTCGGTCATGACCGGAAGTTCAGGCCGGACGGACGACACGCCCGAGGGCTGCGCCCCGGGCTTCCGAGCCGGCGGCCGCTATGTCGAACCCCTCTGGGTCGCGGGCATGCGCGACGGCGCTCACCCCTGCGACGCAACGTCGCGCTAAGACCCAATTTGGGTCATCGGAACTCCGCAGCCAGTATTTAGCTGTCCTTGAAAGCGTATCCGGTCTCTCGGATACTTTTTTTCAAGGGTTGCCGTTCGCTGATGTTTAACGGCTTGGCGGTCAAGGTGGCCGCCTCGGGGCTAGGGCTTACGGAATGCAGCCGGAAATCATCGCTTATCACCATCCCGCGACCGGGGCGGTGACCTATCTCATCATCGACCCCGCGACATTCCTCTGCGCCATCGTCGATCCCGTCCTGGATTTCGATCCCGAGACCGAAGCGGTCGACACCGGCTTCGTGGACAAGATCATCGCCGACATCCGCGCGCGCGACCTCGGCCCGACCTGGATTCTCGAGACCGGCCTGCACACGGGTCACCTGTCGGCGGCCGGCCACCTGAAATACGAGACGGGCGCCTCCATCTGCATCGGCGCGCGCGTGGTCGAAAGCCTGAAGCGCCTGGTTCCAGTCCTCGGCGAGGACGGCGTCGACCTCGAGGGCTGGGACTTCGACAAGCTGGCCAAGCACGGCGAGTCCCTGCCGATGGGCGGCCTCAAGATCACCGCCCTGGCGCTGGAAAGCCGACTGCCGGGCGCGGTGGTCTACCGCGTCGCCAACGCCATCTTCACTGGCGACGTGCTGCTAGCCCCGTCCGAAGGCTCGGGCCGTTGCGACGTTCCTGGCGCCGACGCCGGCAAGACCTTCGACGACGCCCGCAAGATCCTCAGCTTGCCGCCCCAGACCCGCATCCTACCGGGCGTCTGCGCGGCGCTTCCCTGTGAATCGACCGTGGCCGAGGAGAAGGCGTCCAACATCCAGCTGAACGACACCGTCGATCGGCTGAACTTCATCGCCATGCGCACGACCGCCGACGCGATGCTCCCGGAATCGACGGTGGCGGGCCCGGCCCTTCGCGTCGCCTTCCGCGCCGGACGCCTGCCTCCCGA
>JAYRLX010000192.1:0-1542 GCA_041905125.1 Caulobacter sp.
CGCCCAGACCGCCTCGCCCCCTCATAGAGACGCTCTATCCCGTCCAGAAGATTTATCAATTTGCTCGATCGCCAGCCGAGCCTTAAAGACAGCGCATCCTTTCAACGGAGCGCCCCATGTCGCTGATCAACACCGAGATCAAACCCTTCACCGCCCAGGCCTTCAAGGACGGCAAGTTCGTCACGGTCAGCGATGCCGACGTGAAGGGCAAGTGGTCGATCTTCTTCTTCTACCCGGCCGACTTCACCTTCGTCTGCCCGACCGAGCTGGAAGACCTGGCCGACAACTACGACACGTTCCAGAAGCTGGGCGTTGAGATCTACTCGGTCTCGACCGACACCCACTTCTCGCACAAGGCCTGGCACGACAGCTCGCCGGCCATCGGCAAGATCAAGTACACCATGATCGGCGACCCGTCGGGCCTGGTGACCAACAACTTCGACATCATGCGTCCGGGCATCGGCCTGGCCGACCGCGGCACCTTCCTGGTCGACCCGCAAGGCGTCATCCAGTTCCTGGAAGTCACCGCCGAAGGCATCGGCCGCAACGCCGCCGAGCTGCTGCGCAAGGTCAAGGCCGCCCAGTACGTGGCCTCGCACCCGGGCGAAGTCTGCCCGGCCAAGTGGGAAGAGGGTGAAAAGACCCTGGCCCCGTCGCTCGACCTCGTCGGCAAGATCTAAGACCTGAAGACCGCGCCGCCGTTCGTCCCCAGCGGGCGGCGGCGCACCTTTCTCGATCGTACGCCGCGTTCGATCGTTCTCCCCGACAATCGAACGCCCTTTTCACTCCCCAACCCCACCAGGGAGCCCATCATGCTGGACGCCGGTCTGAAGACCCAGCTGACCACCTATCTGCAGAACCTGCGCCAGCCGATCGAACTGGTCGCCTCGCTGGACGACTCCGCCGGCTCGGCCGAGATGAAGGCCCTGCTGGAAGACATCGTGTCGACCTCCGACAAGGTTTCCGCCCGCTTCGACGGACAGGACGGCCGCAAGCCCTCGTTCGCCATCACGCGCGCCGCTGGCGACGCCGATGTGCGCTTCGCCGGCCTGCCGCTGGGCCACGAGTTCACCTCGCTGGTGCTGGCCCTGCTGCACGTCGGCGGCCACCCGCCGCGCCTCGACGCCGAGGTGATCGAGCGCATCAAGAGCCTGGACGGCGACTACCGCTTCGAGACCTATTTCTCGCAATCGTGCCAGAACTGCCCCGACGTGGTGCAGGCCCTGAACACGATGAGCGCCCTGAACCCGCGCATCCGCCACGTCGCCATCGACGGCGCCTTCTTCAAGGCCGAGGTCGAGGAGCGCCAGGTGATGGCCGTCCCGACCATCCTGCTGAACGGCCAGCCGTTCGGTCAGGGCCGCATGGACGTCGAGCAGATCCTGGCCAAGCTGGACACCGGCGCTGCCGACCGCATGGCCGACAAGATCAAGGCCAAGGACGCCTTCGAGGTTCTGGTCATCGGCGGCGGTCCCGCCGGCGCGGCCGCGGCCATCTACGCCGCCCGCAAGGGCATCCGCACCGGCGTCGCGGCCGAGCGTT
>JAYRLX010000192.1:1552-7259 GCA_041905125.1 Caulobacter sp.
TTCGGCGGCCAGGTGCTGGACACCATGGCCATCGAGAACTTCATCTCGGTCTCGCACACCGAAGGCCCCAAGCTGGCCTCGGCGCTGGAGCAGCACGTCAAGGACTACGAGGTCGACGTGATGAACCTGCAGAAGGCCGTGGGCCTGGTTCCGGCCAAGACCCCGGGCGGCCTGATCGAGGTGAAGCTCGAGAATGGCGCCAGCCTGAAGTCCAAGAGCGTGATCCTGTCGACCGGCGCCCGCTGGCGGAACGTCAACGTGCCTGGCGAGGCCGAGTACAAGAACAAGGGCGTGGCCTATTGCCCGCACTGCGACGGCCCGCTGTTCAAGGGCAAGCGCGTGGCGGTGATCGGCGGCGGCAACAGCGGCGTCGAGGCGGCCATCGACCTGGCCGGCATCGTGGCGCACGTGACGCTGATCGAATTCGACAGCCAGCTGCGCGCCGACGCCGTGCTCCAGCGCAAGCTGGCCAGCCTGCCGAACGTCAAGATCGTCACCTCGGCCATGACCACCGAGATCCACGGCGACGGCGCCCGGGTGAACGGCCTGACCTACAAGGACCGCAACGGCGACGCGACCCACCGCGTCGACCTGGAGGGCGTATTCGTGCAGATCGGCCTGGTGCCCAACACCGAGTGGCTGAAGGACTCGGGCGTGGCCCTGACCCCGCGCGGCGAGATCGAGGTGGACTATCGCGGCGAGACCTCGGTCCCGGGCGTGTTCGCCGCCGGCGACGCGACCACGACGCCTTACAAGCAGATCATCATCGCCATGGGCGAAGGCGCCAAGGCCTCGCTCAGCGCCTTCGACTACCTGATCCGCCTGCCGGCGGAGGCGTCGCAAGTCGCGGCTTAAGACGGTCGATAACCCAAACAAAAAAGCCGCCCGGGATCGCTCCCGGGCGGCTTCTTCGTGTCTAGGTCCAGTGCTTAGAACTGGATATTGGCCCCCACGAACACGGTGCGGCCGCTGGTGGTGAAGTTCCACAGGCGGCGAGCGCCGGTCTGGCCAAAGCCGTTGTTGAAGCTGTTGACCTGCTCTTCGCGCTCGTTGGTCAGGTTGATCGCATCCATCGTCAGTCGGATACGCGGGGTGACCTGGTAGAAGGCCGCCGCGTCGACATAGGTGGTGGCGTTGAAGGCGCCGCTGTCGATCAGATAGTCCGAACGATAGTTGGCCGACACGCGGCCGCCCCACCTGGCGGTCTCATAGTACAGCGTGGCGTTGGCGTTGACGTCCGACAGGCCGAAGATGTCGGTCTTCTGCGGCTTGCCGTTGACCAGGTTGGTCGTCGACGAGTCGATCAGGGTCAGGTTGGCGACCACGCCCATGTGCTTCAGAGCGCCCGGCAGGAAGAAGAAGTCGCTCTGGGCCGACAGCTCCAGGCCCGTCAGCTTGGCCGAGGTGTTGTTCACCTGGCGGGTGTATTGGGCGACGATCGTCGAGCCGGTGACGCCGGGATACAGGCCTTCGGCCAGGCCCGTGCTGGCGTAGGTAACATTGGTCGTCGTCTGGCTGGAGACCAGGCCGTCGATGTTCTTGTGGAACACGCCGGCGGTCAGCATGCCGACGCTGCCGAAGTACCACTCGGCCGACAGGTCGAACTCGTCCGACTTGTAGGGGTCGAGGTTCGGGTTGCCGGTCGAGACCGTGACGGTCGAGCCGTCGACGCTGATCGAGCCGTTCATGGCGTAGGCGCCCAGGGCCGGTCGGTTGATGTTCTTGGCCGCGGCCACGCGGATCTGGAACTGGTCGGAGACCTCCAGCACCGCGTTCAGGGCCGGCAGAACGCCCGAGTACTTCTTCTTGGCTTCGGTCGGGGTGTTGACGCCCTTGACCGACATGACGCCCGTGGAGGTCAGCTCGGTCTCATAGGCGCGCAGACCGGTGTTGCCGCGCAGCGGGCGGCCCAGGAACTCGGTCTTCCAGTCCAGCTGCAGGTAGCCGGCGTTGGTGTCTTCCTTAACCGCGTAGATGCCCTTGGGCGCCAGCAGCGTGCGGGTCACGCCGTACTTCGACAGCGCCTTGTCCCAGTCGACGATGATCCACGACTGGTCGTGGTGCTGGCTGAACACCTTGGTGATCCCGTCGAGGTGGTCGTCCAGCGTGCCCTTTTCCCAAGCCGTCTTGTTCACGTCGTCATTGGCCTGGGTGAAGCCCGAGTTCTCGAAGCCGCGATACGAAACGCCGCCCTTCAGGGTGAAGTCGTCGTTGAAGGCGTAGGCGCCGTTCAGCTCGGCGTTCTTCAGCTCGGTGCTCTGATAGGTGGCCGAGAAGTCGATCTCGTGGGCCCGGTAATTGTTCGGGTCGGTGGTGTTCCACTTGTAGGTGTTGTGGCCGGTGTCGCCGCGATAGTCGGTGATCAGGCCGCCGAACGCCTCGGTGTAGAACTTGTCCGAGATCGGAATGTCGTAGTCGGACTTTTCACGGCCGATGTGGCCGTCGACCGTCAGCTTGTCGGTCAGCTTCCATTCGCCGCTCAGGACCAACTGGTCGAAGGTGTTCTTGGTCTGCTGGCGCCGCGTCTCGGTGGCGAAGACGGTGTTGTCGACGTCGGCGTAGACGATCGAATTGTACTTGTCGTACTCGATCGCGTTCAGCACCGGCGGCGCGCTGACCAGGTTGCCCGAGTGCGGGGTGGCCGCGCCCAGGATCGTCGAGCCGACCGTGGCGCGGGTGGCCAGGTGCAGCTCGGAGCGGTCGTTGGTGAACTTGCCGTGCAGGGCGTCGAGGGTCAGGGTCAGGTTCTCGACAGGACGCCATTGCAGCGCGGCGGTCAGGCCCAGGCGCTCCTGGTTCGAATCCCAGACCGACAGGCGGTTGCCGCGCTGGAAGATCAGCTCGCCGTTCGTCGCCTTGGCGGCGTCGGCGGCGCTCAGCTTGACCACGTTGGCGGCCAGCGCCTTCTGGGTGCCCGCGCCGTAGGTGTTGTAGCCCTGCTCCTCGGTCTTGCGCTTGGAGTAGGCCACCGAGACCAGAGCGCCGAACTTGTCGTCCCAGTTCTTGCTGATCATGGCCGCGCCGCGCGGCTGGAAGTCCTTGGTGGCGCTGTTGGTGCCGCCTTGCAGCGACACGGCGGCCTTGGTCCCGGAGTAGTCGAACGGCTTGGCGGTGTAGAGGCCGACGGTGCCGGCCATGCCGCCTTCGTCCTGCTCGGCCGAGAACGACTTGCGCACGTCCACCTTCGAGAACAGGTCCGAGGCGAAGATGTTGAAGTCAAACGCCCGGTCGCGCGAGGTCTGGCCGCGGCTGTCCATCGGCGAGTCGACATTGCCCAGCACTTCCATGCCGTTCAGCTGAACGCGGGTGAAATCGGGGCCGAGACCCCGCAGCGAAACGCGGCGGCCTTCGCCGCCTTCGCGGTTGATGGCCACGCCGGGCAGGCGCTGAAGCGATTCCGCTAGGTTCAGGTCGGGGAACTTGGCCATGTCCTCGGCGACGATCACGTCGGTGACGATGGCGCTGGAGCGCTTGGCTTCGCGGGCGGCGCCCAGCGACTTGCGGAAACCGGTTACCACGACAGCGTCGACGGAATCCGCCGGCTCGGCGGCGGGCGCGGGGTCCGCGACCCGGGCGAAGGCGGCCGGCGCGAACGTGGCCATGACGAGTTGAGCCGCGCCCGCCAGGAGCGCGATCTTGGTGCGAGACATTGTAAGATCCCCAAACTTTTTCCGCCGGGGGAGGGCCGCCACAATTTGGGCGCCGACGGTTGGGGCGGGCGTTAGGGGGTCCGCATGACGCCCGCGTCTCGGTTTTTTAAAAGCTTGATGACGGTCGCCGCCCGCAGCGACGTCAAACCGTCATGTGCTAGCGATATGGCGACGCTCTGCCTTGGAGTTCGCCCATGCTTCCCCTGCTCGCCGCGCTTGCGGTCGCCGCCGCCCCCTGCCCCGCCTCGGACGAGAGCGCGTCCTGCATCCGCCAGCGGATGGACGCCCTGCCGATGAACGACCTGATGGCCGTCGGCACGCACAACTCCTACAAGCAGCTCATTCCGGCCGACGAGATGGCGGCCATGGTCGCCGCGCGCGGTCAGGCGGCCCTCGGGGTCGACTACGGCCATCGCCGTCTGGCGGAGCAGTTGGACGCCGGCGCGCGTCAGATCGAACTGGACGTCGTCGCCGATCCCGAGGGCGGCCGCTACGCCAAGCCGCTGACCGTGTTCGGCCAAGGGACGGCGCTGCCGCCGGAGATGGCCGCGGCCCTGGCCAAGCCCGGCTTCAAGACCATGCACATGACCGACGTCGACTTCCGCGTCTCGTGCGTGACCTTCGTCTCGTGCCTGAAGGAGATCCGCGCCTGGTCCGACGCCCACCGCGACCACGCGCCGATCCTGATCATGATCAACGCCAAGGAAGGCGAGGCCACCGTGCCGGGCGGCGTCAAGCCGCTGGACTTCACCGAAGCCCTGTTCGACGCCTTCGACGCCGAGATCCGCTCGGTGTTCGGCGACGACCGCCTGATCACGCCCGACCAGGTGCAGGGCAAGGCCAAGACCCTGCGCGAAGCCGTGCTGGCCGGCGGCTGGCCCAAGATCGGCCAGGCGCGCGGCAAGGTCTTCTTCGCCCTGGACGAGGGGCCAAAGAAGGTCGCGATCTATCGCGGCAAGCGCGCCTCGCTGGAAGGCCGGGCCATGTTCGTCAACACCGACGAGGCCTCGCCGGCCGCCGCCTATCTGACGCTGAACGATCCGATCGCCCAGAAGGATCGCATCGCCGCCGCCGTGAAAGCCGGCTTCATCGTCCGCACCCGCGCCGACGCCGACACCTGGGAGGCGCGCCGCAACGACGTCAACCGCCGCACCGCCGCCTTCACCAGCGGCGCCCAATATGTCTCGACCGATTACATGTGGCCCGACCCGCGCTTCGCCGGCGGCTACACCGTGCGCCTGACCGGCGGCGACGTGGCGATCTGCAATCCGGTGCGCGAGCCCAAGGCCTGCGACAATCTTCCGATCGAGGCCCTGCCCGGAACGCCTGAACGCGGCTATCTCCAGCCCGAGGCGCGCCCGGACCTGCCCAAGATCCTCGCCCCGCCGCCGCAGCCGGGCTCGCCCCGCGCGATCGCCGACGCCGCCATCTTCGACCAGAGCCGCGCGATCAAGGACAAGGACCCGGCGCGCTGGGCCGAGGCGACGGCGGACGTCAGCGGCCCGGCCTTCGGCCACTTCGAAAAGGCCCTGGGCGTGAAGCTGACGCCCCAGAACGCCCCGATCCTGTCGGCCCTGCTGGAGCGCGCCGGCGACGACCGCTCGCCGGTCAGCGTCGCCAAGCACTTCTGGGGGACCAAGCGCCCCTACATCGGCAAGGACTCAGCGCCGGTCTGCGAGCCCAAGCGCCCCGACCTGACCGCCAATCCCGACTATCCGTCCGGCCACTCGGCCTTCGGCGGCCACGTCGCCATGATCCTGGCCGAGGTCGTCCCCTCGCGCGCCGACGCCCTCTACGCGCGCGGTCGCGACTATGCCGACAGCCGCTGGATCTGCGGCAGCCACAGCCTCAGCGCCGCCGAGGCGGGGCTGCAGTCGGGCGAGATCATCTACGCCGCCCAGCACCGCTCCGAGACCTTCCTGCGCGACATCGCCATGGCGCGCGCGGAGGTCGCCGCGGTGATGGCGGCGCAGGCTAAATAGTCAGCAGAAAAGCCGTATCATCCCGGCCGTATCGAAGCGGAGAGCCGGGACCCAGGGGCCAAGGGCGGTGCGGTG
>JAYRLX010000193.1:0-7203 GCA_041905125.1 Caulobacter sp.
ATCCCCCGGACGCTCCGGCGCGCGGCGTGCGCCCCCAGCATCGCCGCGACGCCCGGATCATCGAGATTGGCGCCCGCGACGATGCCGCCGATCACGCCGCGCTGGTCGGCGATCGATTGCAGCCAGTCGGTCTCGGACAGCTGGTCCTTCGGCGGCAGGCCGCATTCGACATGGACGACCTCGACGACGTTCCAGCCCTTGGTGTCGGCCAGATAGTCGTCGAGCCCATAGGACTTGTAGGCGATCGGCGTCATGTCGCCGGCCGGATTGTTCGGCAGCGGCGTGTCCTGAAGCCAGGCGTAATAGCGCCGCTCGAGGTCCCACAGGTGCATGTGGGGATCGACGATGGGGCCCGTGTACGCCATGGCTCCAATCTTCCCTTAGAACGTGGTCCGGCCGCCGGAGGTGTCGAAGGTCGCTGCGGTGGTGAAGCTGCACTCCTCCGACGCCATGAAGCAGACCATGGCGGCGCTCTCGTGGACCTCGCCCAGGCGCCCCATCGGGATCTTGCCCTTCATGTACTCGACCTGGCTCGGCGGAAGCTGCTCCAGGATCGGGCTCTCGAAGGTGGCGGGGGTCAGGCTGTTGGCGATCACGCCCTTGGTGGCCAGTTCCTTGCCCAGAGACTTGGTCAGGCCGATCACCGCCGCCTTGGACGCCGAATAGGCGCCGGCGTTGGGATTGCCTTCCTTGCCCGCGACCGAGGCGACGTTGACGATGCGGCCGTAGCCGCCCGCCAGCATGAACGGCACCACGGCCTTGCAGCAGTAGAAGACGCCGTTGACGTTGATGTCGAAGACACGCTTCCAGCTGTCGGTCGGATATTCGTAGACGGTGGCCGTCGCGCCGGTGATGCCGGCCGAGGCGACCAGGATGTCGATCCGGCCCAGAGCCTCGTTGGCGCTCTTAGCGGCCGCCAGGACGGTGGCTTCGTCCGAGACGTCGAGCGCGGCGGTATGGCTGGCGCCCACCTCGTCGGCCGCCGCCTTCAGGCCTTCGGCGTCGAGGTCCCACAGCGATACTTGGCCGCCTTCGGCTACGATACGCGCCGCGACCGCCTTGCCGAGACCCGAGGCCCCACCGGTGACGACGGCCGTGCGGCCAGAAAAGCGATTGGCGTAGACGTTGGAAGAAGGGACTGGGCTCACGCGACGCCTTCCTTGGTCCAGGAGACGACGATCTGGCGCTGTTCGCCCAGCTTCTCGATGCCGAGACGCATTTCGTCGCCGGCCTTCAGGTAGACGGGCTCCGGCTTCTGGCCCATGCCCACGCCGGGCGGGGTGCCGGTGGTGATCAGGTCGCCCGGCTCGAGCGTCATGAACTCGCTGATGTACGAGACGAGCTTGCTGATCGGGAAGATCATGGTCTTGGACGAGCCGTCCTGCTTGCGCTGGCCATTGACCTCCAGCCACATGCCCAGGTTCTGCGGATCGCCCACCTCGTCCGAGGTGACGAGCCATGGACCGATCGGGCCGAAGGTGTCGCAGCCCTTGCCCTTGTCCCAGGTGCCGCCGCGTTCGATCTGGAAGGCGCGCTCGGAGACGTCGTTGATCAGCACGTAGCCGGCGACATAGCCCAGCGCCTCGGCCTCGGAGACATAACGGGCGCGCGACCCGATCACGACGCCCAGTTCGACCTCCCAGTCGGTCTTCAGCGAGCCCTTGGGCAGCATCACCGGATCGTTCGGTCCCTGGATGCAGCTGACCGCCTTGGTGAAGATCACCGGCTCCTCGGGGATCGGCAGGTTCGACTCGGCCGCGTGGTCGGCGAAGTTCAGGCCCACGGCGATGAACTTGCTGACGCCCGCGACCGGACAGCCGTAGCGCGGCGCGCCCTCGACGAGGGGCAGGGTGGCCGGATCGATCGCGGCCAGGGCGTTCAGGCTGGCGGGCGACAGTTGGGCGCCGGTGATGTCGGGCACTTGGCCCGACAGGTCGCGGATCTTGCCGTCGGCGTCGAGGAGGCCGGGCTTCTCGGAGCCCTTGGGGCCGTAGCGGAGCAGTTTCATACGTTCTGTGCCTTCAGGGAGGACTAGCGGGCGTAAGGCCGGTGCAGACCGACCTCGCGATTGAGTTCGACGCCGAAGCCCGGCGCGTCGGAGAGCTTGAGCTTGCCGTTCACTGGGACGGGCTCGCCGATCAGCTGCGGGTGGAACATCGGGACCACCTCGTCGGCCTTCGGAGCCATCATCAGGAACTCGGCGAACGGGCTGTTATGGCGCGTGATGACGAAGTGATAGCTGTAGACGCTCGATCCGTGCGGGATCATCAGCACGCCCTTGCTGTCAGCCAGGTTGGCGATCTTGATCAGCTCGGTGACGCCGCCGCACCAGCCCACGTCCGGCTGGATGATGTCGCAGCACTCCATCTCCAGCAGCATGCGGAAGCCCCAGCGGGTGGCCTCGTGCTCGCCGGTGGTGACCAGCATGCCGGTCGGGGCGTTCTTCTTCAGGTCGCGATAGCCCCAGTAGTCGTCGGGGCTGAGCGCCTCCTCGATCCACTTCAGGCCATACTCATGGGCCTTGTGGGCCAGCTTGGTGGCGTAGTTGAGGTCCAGCGACATCCAGCAATCGAACATCAGCCAGAAGTCCTCGCCGCAACGCTCGCGCATCGTGGCCAGCTCTTCGAGGTTCTTGCGCAGGCCTTCCTCGCCCTCGGCCGGACCGTGGTGCAGGGGCATCTTGCCGCCGATGAAGCCCATCTGCTTGGCGAGATCCGGACGCGCGCCGGTGGCGTAGAAGGTCAGCTCGTCGCGGACCTTGCCGCCCAGCAGGGCGTAGACCGGCTCCTGCCGCAGCTTGCCCAAGAGGTCGTAGAGGGCCAGGTCGACGCCGGAGATGGCGTTCACCACCAGGCCCTTGCGGCCATAGTACTGGGTCGAGAAGTACATCTGGTCCCAGATCTTCTCGACCTCGGTCGGGTCGCGGCCCTCCAGGAAGCGCGAAAGGTGCTTTTCGACGATGTAGGCGGCCGGCTCGCCGCCCGTGGTCACCGCGAAGCCGATTGTGCCGTCGGCGGCCTCGATCTCGACCACCAGCGTGCCCAGCACGTTGATGCCGAAGCTCTGGCGGCTCTGGCGGTACTCCGGATAGCGCGACATCGGCGTGGCGATGTGGTCGTCGATCCAGTGTCCGTCGCCCTGGTCATGATAGTCGGCGCCGCCCCCGCGGACGACAAAGGCGCGGACGTGCTTGATGACGGGGAACGCCATGGACGACGAGGCTCCAACCTGGCGGGCGATCGCCCTCGACGACGCCCAGGACAAGGAAGGCTCGTCCGCCGAAAGAATTCGGCAAGACTGGACGCGGTTTGGCCGCGTCTACCTCCCCAACACAACCTATGACACGCTATCGGTTCACTTGGCTCTTCGGCGAGAAGAGTCGCCGTGAGCCCGCTTGCCTTGCGTTCCACAATATGAGAGGTAGTGCTATAAAATGAAACCAGCGTCAAGGGGAGCGGAGACGATGACGGGGGACGACAAAACGGCGCCCAAGTCTCCGAGCGGCAGCCAGACCCTGTTTCGGGGCCTCGATCTGCTGGACGTTGTCGCCGAGTCCGGAACCATCGCCTTGCCAGCGCTGGCCAAGCAGCTGGGCCTGACCCGCAGCACCACGCACCGACTGGCCACGGCCCTGGTCGAGCGTCGGTTCCTCTCCCAGGCGCCGCGCGAAGGCTACAGCCTCGGCTCGAAGCTGCTGGAGCTCGGCTACCTCGCCAGCCAGCAGATGGATCTGCCGCGCATCGCCCGGCCGCATCTCGAGAAGCTGTGGGAAGACACCGAGGACACCGTGCACCTTGGGGTCCTGGACGATGACCGGGCGCTGTATCTCGACAAGCTGACCGGCCGGCGCCGCATCAACATCAGCTCGCGCGTGGGCGATCGCCAGCCGATCCGCTCGACGGGCCTGGGCAAGGCGCTGGTGCTCGACGAGGTCGAGGACCGCTGGCGCACGCTCTATCGCTCCGAGGGGCCGCCAGCCCCAGGGGCGCCCGACGAAGCGCAGTGGATCGACTGGATGCGCGACTACGCCAAGCGCGGCGTGGCCTTCGACCTGGAAGAGAACGAGGACCGCATCCGCTGCGTCGCCGCGCCGATCCGTGGGGCCTCTGGCCAGATCGTCGGGGCGATCAGCGTCTCCGGCGCGGCCCAGTACATGGACGACGATCGCATGAAGGCGCTGGTGGACGACGTGCGCGACACCGCCAACGCGATCGGCCGGGACCTCGGCTGGAACGGCAAGAGGACGACCGTCAGCAGGCGCTAGCCGGCCGTCATGCAGTAACGGAGTGGGAGGAACGATGCTTCTGAAGGACAAGGTGGTGCTGGTGACCGGCGCCTCGCAGGGGATCGGCAAGGCCGCCGCGATCGGTTGCGCCCGGCACGGCGCGGACGTGGCGATCAACTACCATTCCGACGAAGCGGGCGCGGCCGACGCCGTGCGCGAGATCGAAGCCCTTGGCCGTCGCGCGATCGCCGTGAAAGGCGACGTCGCCGAAGTCGAGACCGCCAGCGCTTTCGTCGAGGCCGCCGTCGACGCCTTCGGCAAGGTCGACGTGTTCGTCAACAACGCCGGCATCTGCCCGTTCCACGCCTTCCTCGACATGCCGCCCGAGGTCATGGAGCGGACGATGAAGGTCAATCTGTTCGGCGCCTATTACATGGTCCAGGCGGCGGCCAATCAGATGGTGAAGCAGGGCCACGGCGGCGCGATCATCGCGGTCAGCTCGATCAGCGCCCTGGTCGGCGGCGGCATGCAAACCCACTACACCCCGACCAAGGCCGGCGTTCACAGCCTGATGCAGTCGACCGCTATCGCGCTGGGCAAGCACGGCATTCGCTGCAACTCGGTGCTGCCGGGCACCATCGAGACGGCGATCAACAAGGAAGACCTCTCCGACGTCGCCAAGCGCCAATACATGGAAGGCCGCATCCCGCTGGGACGCCTGGGAGAGCCCGATGACCTGGCCGGGCCCATCGTGTTCCTGGCCTCGGACCTGGCCAAGTACGTCACCGGCGCGGCCCTGCTGGTCGACGGCGGCGCCTTCGTAAACCTGCAGTAGGCTGATGATCGTCTCCTCCACGACCGACTTCCGGGAGGCGGCGCGACGCAAGCTGCCCCGCTTCCTGTTCGACTATATCGACGGCGGCGCCTATGCTGAGCGGACCCTGGCGCGCAATGTCTCGGACCTCGCCGACATCGCCTTGCGCCAACGGGTGCTGAAGGACGTCTCGGCCGGCGATCCGTCGACGACCCTGTTCGGCGTCAAGCAAGCGCTTCCGGTCGCGTTGGCGCCCGTAGGTCTGACGGGCATGTACGCGCGGCGCGGCGAGTGCCAGGCGGCGAGGGCCGCCGCCAAGAAGGGCGTGCCGTTCTGCCTGTCTACCGTCGGCGTGTGCGATATCGACGAGGTGGCCAAGGCGTCCTCTGCGCCGATCTGGTTCCAGCTCTACGTGCTGCGCGATCGCGGCTTCATGCGCGACTTGCTCGTGCGGGCGCGCGAGGCCGGCGCCACGGCCCTGGTCTTCACGGTCGACATGCCCGTGCCCGGCGCTCGCTATCGCGACGCCCACTCTGGCATGAGCGGCCCCAACGCCGCCGCCCGGCGGATCGTCCAGGCGATGTTCAAGCCGTCCTGGGCCTGGGATGTCGGCGTGATGGGGCGTCCTCACACCCTGGGCAATGTCGCGCCAGTGCTGGGCGAGAATTCCGGCCTCGAGGACTTCATGGGGTGGCTGGGGGCGAACTTCGATCCGTCCATCCAATGGAAGGACCTGGAGTGGATCCGTGAGCTCTGGAAGGGTCCGTTGATCATCAAGGGCGTGCTCGATCCCGAGGACGCCAAGGCCGCCGCCGACATCGGCGCGGACGGCGTCGTGGTTTCCAACCACGGCGGTCGCCAGCTGGACGGTGTGTTGTCCAGCGCCCGCGCCTTGCCAGCCATTGCTGATGCGGTGGGCGACCGGCTGACGGTCCTGGCCGACAGCGGCGTGCGGTCGGGCCTGGATGTCGTGCGGATGCTGGCGCTGGGCGCCAAGGGCGTCCTTCTGGGCCGCGCCTTCGTCTACGCCCTGGCCGCGCGCGGCGAGGCGGGCGTCACCCAACTGCTGGACCTGATCGAGAAGGAGATGCGCGTGGCCATGGCCCTGACGGGCGTGCGCGACGTCGCCAGCATCGACCGATCCATCCTGGCGGAACTCAAGTCATGATCGCCGCGCTCGCCCTCATGGCGGCCATCGCAGCCGCGCAGCCACCGCGCATCGTCATCGCCAGCGACTCCACGGCCGCCAACTACAGCGCCGATCGTTACCCGCAGATGGGCTGGGGCATGGTTCTGAAGTGCTCTCTGGACCCAAACGTGGAGGTCGTGAACCTGGCGCGCGGCGGCCGCTCGACCAAGACCTTCATCGAGGAGGGGCTGTGGGACCAACTGGTCGCCCAGCTCCGCCCCGGCGACACGGTGCTGATCCAGTTCGGCCACAACGACGCCGACACCAAGAAGATGGAACGTCACACCGATCCCAACGGCGCCTACGACGTCAACCTGCGGCGCTTCGTGGCCGACGTCCGCACGGCCAAGGCGACGCCGGTGCTGGTGACCCCGATCGCCCGCTGGATGTGGGAGAACGGCGAACCCAAGGACGCCCATGGCCCCTATGCGGCGACGATCCACCGTGTGGCCGCCGACCTGAAGGTCCCGCTCGTCGACCTGGACGGCGACATGATGGCGGCTTTGAAGGCGAGGGGAGAACTCGCCTCGCAAAGGCTCTACCTGCAATACAAGCCCTATGATCACGTCGCGCGCTATCCGGATGGGGTCGCCGACGACACCCACATCAACGAGCAGGGCGCGCGCCTGGGGGCGGCGCTGGTCGCGACGCGGCTGGCGAGCCTGAAGCTGCCGATCTCGCGCCACGTTCACCCGGCTTCCGTGGCCGGCCAGCCGCAGTTGGGCGGGCCCAGCTGCCCCTGACGATCATCCTGGGAGGAAGACCATGAAGCTCTGGCGCGCCGGCCTGCCGTTGGCGGCGATCGCCGCTGTGCTGACCGCGGGACCCGTGGTCGCGGCGCCCACGCCGACGCCGGCGGTCGCCGCCGCGCCGCTGTCGACTTGGTCGGCCGCCTGGGGCATCGCGCCGTTGCAGTCGGTGGCGGTCGCACGGCCGAATGAGCTTCGGTCCTTCGCGGACATCTCGGTCCGCCAA